>DROE01000315.1 GCA_011322005.1 Devosia sp. | reverse complement strand
ATTTGAAATAGAAAACGCCCGGGTAACATTTGAGGGAGTGGTTGAAGCCCTGCCCGATGATGTGCGTCTTCTCTCACCCCGGACAATTGCGCAGAACTGGTATCGTTCAGGGAACGGGGTTCAAATCATCTCCGTTGAGGGCAAAGATGACCAATCTGCTTTTGAACTTAACGGTCGTCTCAGCGCCACGGAGCAAGCGCGTCTGACCGGGGGTTTTGGCCTGCAAACAGAGAATATCGCCGACCGCCTGAGCGCCTTTGTCGACCCTGTAACCCTGCAGATCATGTTTGGTTTCCCGGATGAAGCAGGGAGCTACAACCAGTCATTTTCTGTGCGTCATGGTGTGGTGATGGCCGGAAACGTGCCCGTGGCCACCCTTCCCCCCTTGCGCTAGAATGCCGGTTCGTTGAGATTCAACTCTTTCCGGTGCCTTCCCGAGAGGCTTCGGCATGAGAACGGCCAAAGTCCGGTGCGTCCGTCTCCTGACCCGCATCAATAATCGAGCGCCGGATGGCGCGGGTTCTGGTGAACAATTCTTCAAGCGCATCACCATCGCCGGTGCGCACCGCCCTTTGCAACACGCTGAGATCCTCCAGAAACCGCCCCAGCATTTCCAGCACCGCTTCGCGGTTGGTCAGGAACACATCCCGCCACATCACCGGGTCCGAGGCCGCAATACGGGTGAAATCACGAAATCCACCGGCGGAGAATTTTATCACTTCCGATTTGGAGACCGTCTCCATGTCGTCGGCCGTGCCCACAATATTATAGGCAACCAGATGAGGCACATGGCTGGTAATCGCCACCACCATATCATGGTGGGTGGCGTCCATCAGTTCCACATCCGAACCCAGCGCACCCCAGAACTCGGAGAGACGCTCAACGGCTTTTTTGTTCGTACCCGCCTCCGGCGTCAGGATGCACCAGCGCCCCTCGAACAGTTCAGGGAACCCCGCACCGGGTCCCGAATGCTCGGTGCCCGCCATCGGGTGGCCGGGCACAAAATGCACACCCGCTGGAATGAGAGGCCCAAGTGTCTTGACCACATGGCCCTTGACCGAACCGGCATCGGTAAGAATGGCACCCGGCTTCAGCACTGGCGCAATATCTTTCATCACCGCTTCAAACGCGCCCACCGGTGTGCACAAAATTACAAGGTCCGCATCGGCAACGGCTTCACGAGCGTCCTGTGAATAGCTGTCGGCGAGATTCAGCTTTCGCGCTTCCTCAAGCGTTTCGGCCCGGCGCGTGGCAACGGAAACATGACCGGCCAGCCCCTTGTTGCGTACCCCTTGCGCAATGGAAGAACCAATAAGACCGACGCCGACAAGGGCCAGCTTTTCAAACAGGATACTCATTTCCCCAAACCCTTCAGCACTTTGGCAACCGCGCGCATTGCTCTGTCCTCACCAATGGAAATCCGCAAGGCATCCGGCAAGCCATAGGCTCCCATCTCCCGGACAATCAGACCCGCTTCCAGCAGCGCTTTACTGGCTTCTTTCGCGCTTTTGCCGCCATCTTCAGCAAACAGCGCCAGCACAAAGTTTCCCTGACTGGGCAAAATTCTAATCTGGTTGCAGTTGAGTTCATCGCCTAGCCAGTCCCGCCACTTCCTGTTGTGGGCTTTAAGCCGCGCTATAAACTCCACGTCTTTTACCGCCGCCTCCCCGGCCAGTTGCGCCGCCCGGTTGACGTTGAACGGTCCCCGCAAACGGTTGAGCGCATCGACAATATGGGCAGGGCCGTACATCCAGCCGATACGCAAGGCCGCCAACCCGATCTTTGAAAATGTGCGCACCATCACCACATTGTCGTTGGCCCGCACCAGCCTTTCCCCGGCCGCATAATCGTCCGCCGTGACATATTCCGCATAAGCACTGTCAACGACCAGCAGAGTGTCGGGCCGAAGCCCTGCGTGCAGGCGCTCAAGCTCCGCCTGGCTGATATAGGTCCCTGTGGGATTGTTGGGGTTGGCCAGAAATACCACCTTCGTTCGTTGCGTCACTGCCCCGAGCATGGCATCCACATCAACGCAAAAATCATTGTCTTTGGCAACAACCGGGGTCGCGCCAGCGCCCCGGGTGACGATGGGATAAACCAGAAAGCCGAACTGGCTGATGACGGCTTCGTCCCCCTCCCCCAGATAGGTCTGGGCCAGAAGGTGTAAAAGCTCGTCCGACCCCGCCCCGATGATTAAGCACCTAGCCTCCAGCCCGTGCACTTGCGCAATCGCCTCGCGCAGGGCCATGGAAGAACCATCCGGATAGGAAGCCACAACATCGCCCAGCCCCTCAAGCGCGGCAATCGCTTTGGGACTGGCCCCCAGCGGGCTCTCGTTGGAGGAGAGTTTCGCAATCTTTTCGGTGGAACCCGAACCGGCACCCGAGCGGCCCGGCACATAGGGTGCGATCTGCATAACCCCGGGTTGAGGTGTCGGACGGGCTGGCATCAGGTTTTCTTCTTCCGCTGGTACTGGTGTGAAGGCTTGATAGTGAAAAAACGCGCGCGAACATAGCCCCCGCGAAGACGGAATGCAAAACGGAGTAAATTCCTTGTCATTGCGGATGCTGGCGGGGCCATTCCATGGCCGTCTGGGGGGCAAGAGCCGGTACCCGGATAAACTTGTCCGCCCGTTTTCTGCGGGTAATCGCCGGGAACAGTTTCTTGCGCGCCTTGACCACCAGAACCCCGGCAAGGGCTGGGCCGAAAAACGGCCCCACCCGCTCAAACATCTTCGCCGATTTCAACAACAGCGGACGCTGGCTGGGGGGCAGATAAAGCGCCTCCCGACAGCGTTCCACCTCAAAAGAATGCTCGCGCAGCAAACGGTCCAGTTGCCCCCGCGAATAGGGGTGGCCAATCCCAAACGGAGTATTGTCCCGGGTCGACCACAAACCCCGCCGCCGCGGCACCACAAGGATTAGAACCGCATCGGGCGCGCACACCCGCCATAGCTCGCGCATCTGCTCTTCGGCATCCGCCGCGTGCTCAATGGCATGAACCCCGACGACCATATCAACCGCTGCATCAGTAAGCGGCATTTCCAGCGGGTCGCACAGCACCGTGGTTGAAGGCCCCTCGCGCGGCCAGGCTGAAGCTCCCTGACGCGCCGGCATGAAGGTGAGCACCCTTTCCGCCGACCCCAGCGCAAAACGCATATAGGGGGTGGCAAAACCAAGACCCAGCACCCGTTTGCCTTTGACATCCCCGGCCATGGCAACAACATGCTTGCGCACCACGCGCCGGGCTTTTTGGCCCAGCGGTGATTTATAGAACTCAATCAGCCGCAAAACATCCGGGGTCATCTGGCCCTGGCCCTCTCAAACCTGACTGACAGAAGCAAACCCATTCTCCCCTTGACAGGAAAGTTACAAAAGTAAGCATCATGGCCTCCGGCGCAATCCCCTTGGGGCAAACTCTATCAGAAGGGAAAAAACAATGACTGTGCAGATTGAAACCTTTGAATGCCTTGCCGACAATTATGGCTTTCTGGTCCATGACGATAAAACCGGTGCAACCGCCGCCATCGACGCTCCCGATGCTAAAACCATTCGTACCGCCCTTGCCCGCACCGGCTGGAGCCTGAGCCATATTCTCGTCACCCACCACCACTCAGACCACACAGCCGGCATTGTCCCCCTCAAGGACGAACTCGACATCGTTGTCATCGGACCGCAGGCCGAAGCCGACAAAATTTCCCGGCTGGACAGAACCGTGTCGGAGGGCGACAGGGTCAGCGTTGGTTCCCTTGAATTTGAAGTGCTGGAAACACCCGGCCATACGCTGGGCCACGTCACCTATTTCGAGCGTAAAAGCAAAAGCCTGTTCTCAGGCGATGCGCTGTTTTCCTTAGGTTGCGGGCGCATGTTTGAGGGCACGCCGGGGCCCATGTGGAAAGGGCTGGCGACCCTGCGCGACCTGCCGGATGAGACAATGGTCTATTGCGGGCACGAATACAGCGCCGCCAACGCCGCTTTTGCCCTCAGTATCGACCCGAACAACAAAGCGCTCAAAAAACGCGCCGCCGAAATCACTCAATTGCAAAGCAAAGGCAAGCCGACCGTGCCGTTTCTCCTGGGCGAGGATAAAGCCGCTAACCCGTTTTTGCGCGCCGACACTTCCGAACTGGCAGCGGCAATGGGCGTAAAGCTAAGCGACCCGGCAGCGGTCTTTGTTGCCATCCGAAAGGCCAAAGACGGTTTTTAGTCATTTTCCTTTCGCGCCCGGATTAACCCCATTGGCACCCAAAGGTTAACAGACCCCTAATTCTGGCACGCTGATTGCCACGTAACAGGTAAGAGCCACATCATTTGTCCCAAAATGAAACAGATGGCTCACACTGAAACAGGATCACAAGGTGTGCAATGTCAAATCAGGACCAGAACGGCCCCAAAACGGGCGCAACGGCGCAGAACCGAGCCGGAGGCACCGCCAGCCTTCCAGTCATCACCGGCCATGCCCGGCCGCGGCCCGCGCTGGCCCGCCACAAGATCCCGGCCTATTTTCTGACCCAGTTGATTGCGGAACGTGAGTGCCTCGCCATCCAGCGAAGCCGGCGCCGGGTGCCCTCCATATTTGCCAGCAGCACTTATGAGGCAACGGCTAAACGTAGCATTCGCCACATGCCCGCCGGGTACGGACTGGCACAATCCGCATGAGAGCAATCAATCTGAATGCCTAGAACTCACCGTCCATTCCCTGCTCACGGCTGCGTCTGGAAGACACAACCCTGCTCACCATGTCAACAAAGCTCATCGCCATGCAGGTGAAGAACAGGGAAGTCGAGGCGGCGGGAAAAAACATAAACTCGCCCAGATAAAGAACAAACACCGCCGCCGCACCAATGGCAGCAGAAAACTGGCTGCCCACAGCCCGCCAGGTGCGCACCCCCTCAAGCAACAGCAGCGCCAGAGCGAAAATCACCAGCAGGTCGGCAACGCTCAGCGTCCACACCGCGCCCGAAAGCATGTTGAAGCTTGCCACCGGCTGAGCCCACGAAAGGCCCTTGTTCCCCACCAGATCAAACGCCACCGCGTTATAGATCAAAAAAGGAATGATCAGCAGAGGTGGTATCCACATAGTGTTTCCCCCGTTTGCCTGCACCCCTAGATTTTGAGCGGCCCCACCATATCCTGCGGCCTGACTGCCTTGTCGAACTCATCCCCGCTTAAGAGCTTAAGCT
>DROE01000314.1 GCA_011322005.1 Devosia sp. | reverse complement strand
TGTGGCAGAATTTCGGGGGAACCCGCGACCATACAAGTGCCGTGGAAATTCTTTCCCACGCTTTTGACGCAGGGGTCACCCATTTCGATCTGGCCAATAATTACGGTCCTCCTCCCGGTTCAGCCGAGGAACTGTTTGGCAATGTCCTGGCTCAGGAATTTCGCCCCTACCGTGATGAAATGATAATTTCGAGCAAGGCGGGCTATCGCATGTGGCCCGGCCCCTATGGGGAGTTCGGCAGCCGCAAATATCTGATGGCCAGTTGCGACCAGAGCCTGAAGCGCATGGGGCTGGACTATGTGGACATCTTCTATTCCCACCGCCCTGATCCTGAAACACCGCTGGAAGAAACCATGGGTGCGCTCGCCGACATCGTCAAATCGGGCAAGGCGCTTTATGCGGGTATCTCAAGCTACCCCGAAAAAGAAACCCGGCAGGCCAGCGCGATACTCAGGGAAATGGGCGTTCCCTGCACCATTCATCAGCCATCATACTCCATGATAAACCGCTGGATTGAAGAAGATGACACCATTGGAGCCTGCGCTGACGAAGGCATGGGCATCATTGCCTTTTCGCCCCTGACGCAAGGGGTGCTTTCGGGAAAATATGCCCGGGGAGTTGCCCCCCAAACCCGGGCCGCAGGCAAACAGACAAGCGTGCGCAAAAGCCATATGCACCCCGATATTATAGCTGCGGTCGAGCGCCTGCGCCCCATTGCAGAGGCGCGGGGCCAGTCAATGGTGCAATTGGCGCTCTCCTGGGTGTTGCGCCGCAAAGAAGTGACATCGGCATTGGTTGGAGTGCGCAATCTGGAACAGCTCAAGGACTGTCTGGGCGCCGTGAACAATCTTGAACTGAACTCCGGGGAAATTCAGGCGATTGACGAAATTGCTAAACCCGTTCTGATGGATTTGGCCCCCAAGCCCCAAGGCTGGCTGAGATGAGAAGGAGGAGTGCGCGCCTTGCGTTTGCTGCACTAATGGCGCTGCTCTCGGTCTTGGTGGAGGCGCTATGGCAGGTCACCTGAAGAAAACCAGCGGCGCGAACGCCCAGTCCCCCTGGCTCTCAACTCAGCAGGTTGCCGCGCTTTTGACGCCCGGTGCTGTGTGGTGCTCCGAACCGGAGGCGGGAGCCTGTTTGTTCAAGGCGGTTTCCGAAGGAGCACTGGCACCAAAGGGGGGGAACCGGTTCTCCCGTGATGCAATCGAACTCTGGGATGAGATCACGCTGTTGAGCGTGCCCGCAAAGGGCGACCCTCACGCTGACGGGCTTTTATGGGAAACCGCCCGGATTGCTTTTGAAGACATTTTGGGAACCCGAAGAGATGGAGACCCCGTTTCCCAAGCGTGTTTTGCCGAGGTGCAGGCCGAACTGACAGAAGCCTGGAGGCCCGGTAAGGGGCGCCAGTTCTGCTTCAGATGTGTGCGGAAATTTCCCGACCGTCCCGAATTGATATCCCAGTATCTGTATGGCGGGGGTGGCCCTGTTGGGGGGCCACTCAGCTTCACGCTTGGCCCGAAGAGGGTCGGGGTGGCAGGTTTCGGCCTGCTTTTCTGACATGGGCGATTGGACGCTAAAGGCTCTGGGATTGGAACGCCTCGATGAAGTGGCGCGCGAAAAACTTGGCGCGCTTTCCCCTGTTGTTCTGCCCCGTGGCCATGTTCTGTTCCGGCCGGGAGATCCGGTCAGGGGCTTCGTCATGGCGTTGTCGGGCCGTGTCGGGGTCTATCTGAGCGGCGCCAATGGTCGCGAACTGCTGCTTTATTCCGTTGAGCCGGGCCAGACCTGCGTCCAGACCACTCTTGGCTTGCTGGGGGAACAACAATATATCGGCGAAGCCATCGCAGAAACCGACATTTCTGTTGTTCTGGTGCCAAGAGAAATGTTTGTCGAGCTTATGGCGCAGTCAGACAGGTTCCGGGGGTTCGTGTTTTCTGCGTTTGCCGAACGGCTGAACACGGTGATGCAGGTTCTGGAAAAGGTGGCTTTCGTCACTGTCGAGGCGCGTCTGGCCCAATGCCTGCTGGAGCGCGCCCGGGAAGGCGAGATCAAGGCAACTCATGCAGAGCTTGCAACCATAATAGGATCATCGCGCGAGGTTGTATCCCGCCGCGTTGAAGCAATGGCCAAAAGCGGGCTGCTTAAACCGGACCGGGGGAGCATCCGCATTCTTGACCCCCGCGCCCTTGCCCTGAGGGCGCAATACGAAACAAGGGATATCTGAGAGGCCGGGCATTTGCCGGTTTGGATGGGCTCGGACAGTACCGGTATTCTGGGCGCTCCCCGCCAACTCAAACCCTGCGGGCAGCATCCGGAGGCCGGTTTCGCTCCTGCCGCCAATTCCTTGCCGGGCGATTGCGAACCAGACAAAAAGGCGAGAGGTCAAAATGAGCCGGCAGAAAACACTGACCCGTAATCAGTTCCTGGTCCTTGATGTCCTGAAAGAAGAGGAAAAGCCGCTCAGCGCCTACGACATACTGGACCGGCTCAGGGATGAGGGACTAAAAGCACCCCTTCAGATTTATCGCGCGCTGGCCGCTCTGATCGGGCGGGGCCACGCCCACCGGTTGGAAAGCCTGAATGCCTATGTCGCTTGCGCGGGCGAGCAGTGTCAAAGAAACGGATTGGCGGCCTTTGCCATCTGCAAGGCCTGCGGGGGAGTCACGGAGTTTTCGGACTTTGTTTTGCGTCAGCGCCTTGAGGGATGGGCGGAGCGTGAAGGGTTTCGAGCCGTCAGCCCGGTTGTTGAATTGCACGGTACCTGTGCCGCCTGCGTGCTGGAAAGTTGAAGCGTAAAAAGCATAACATTCCGGCAACTGCTTGAAAAAGCGCACCAATATTCGACTGTGACATTGCCTGCCCGTAAAATTTAGGGCAAGGTCCGGCCCAATCGGGAAGGGGCTTGGCCAGTGGCCACCGGGGCGGCCGCGCCGCTGCCAATGCGCATATGCCGGGTTTTGGGGGGAAATGGAGAATGAGCGCGGTGGTGCCGGTAATCCTTTGTGGAGGGGAAGGCGCGCGTCTGTGGCCGGTGTCCAGCGGAGACAGGTCCAAGGTTTTTCTGGAGACGCCCGACGGCCGGACTCTGATGTGGCACGCCCTGAACCGGGCTGGTAAATTCGCCTCTGAAAAATTCATACTTTCTGTAACCAACGAGGCTTTCGCCTTCCGGGTTCGCCAGCATTTCCTCTCAAGCGCCTCAACTGGCCTCGGCATGGCCACAATTATGGAGCCCGTGCCCAGAAATACAGCGCCTGCCATCGCCTCGGCCGCCCGCTTTGTTGCACGAAAGTTCGGGCGCGACACGATTATGCTGTGCCTGCCCGCCGACCATATCACCAGATATGAGCCCGGCCTCAGGGAGGCGGTTGCCAAGAGTATCGACCATGCACAAACGGGGGAAATTGCCCTTATTGGCCTGCCCCCGACTACCCCAGACACGGCCTTTGGCTACATAAAGGCCAGCAATGAACAGGTTCTGCAGTTTGTGGAGAAACCGCCGGCCGATGCGGCGCGGGCTTTTGTTGAATCTTCACAGTTCCTGTGGAATTCGGGCATGGTCGTCTCGTGCGCCGGGGTGCTTCTGGACGCGTTTGCGCTGCATGCTCCCGATATACTTGAAGTGACACAGGCATCTGGGCGGGCCGCTGAGTCCATCATGATAGATGGAATTGAGCATATCAGCCTGCCCCTCGCTACCTATGAGCGATGTCGAAACATTTCATTTGACCATGCGGTGCTGGAAAGGTCACAAAGTCTGAAAGTCGTTCATGCCGATTTCCAATGGCAGGATATCGGCACCTGGGAAAGCTATGCTGCGCTGAACCCGGCAGATGCTCAGGGCAATCATGTGGCTGGCGGAGCGGTTTTGATAGACACAAAAAACTCAATCATTCATGCTCAAAGCCGCACGGTGGGTGTCGCCGGGCTCAAAGATGTGATTGTCGTTGAAACCGGCGATGCGGTACTGGTGGCAAGCCGGGGAAACGAGGAGCAAATCCGGGACCTTTTTGAGGCGGTAAAGCGCGGAGGGCATGCAGATAAGCTTCCGGCGTATCTGGTGAAAAAAGAATAGGTCATGTGCAAAATATCGGGAAATTCGCTGACTGAACTCGGGTTGATGAAATGAAAAATTCAATAGATGCCCCTTATGGCGCGCCTGACAAAGTTCGTAAAATTTGCCTGCGCTATGCCAATCGCGGGTCGGATTTGATTGAAGTTTTGCACGACGTTCAGGCTGTGTTGGGTTTCGTGGACGAAACAACGCAGAAAGAAATTGCCGAGGCACTCAACATCACAAGGGCCGAAGTGCACGGGGTCATCAGTTTTTATGACGATTTTCGTTCCGAGGCCGCGCCGGGCACCATTGTGCGCGTGTGCCGGGGCGAGGCCTGTCAGTCGATGGGAGCGGAAAACCTGTTACCGGTGGCTGAGGAGTTGACGAAGGGCCGCCCGCGAATCGGTGTGGAAGCTGTCTATTGTCTGGGCAATTGCGCCCTGGCGCCAGCCGTGACTGTCGGGGGGACCCTGCATGGAAGGGTTGAAAAAGACCACCTGGTGGCAATAGTTGAGCACGCGGCTCTTGCGGATGAGGCATCAGAATGAGGACACGTATCTTTGTGCCCGGCGATAGCGGAGCGGTTTCGGTCGGGGCCGACAGGGTCGCCGCCGCGTTCATCGAACTGGCAAAGACAGGCGACAAGAAAATCGATTTGGTGCGCACCGGGTCGCGGGGCATGTACTGGCTCGAACCGCTCGTTGAAGTGGAAACGCCTGAGGGGCGTCTTGCCTATGGCCCGGTTACCGCACAAGATGTTGCCTCGGTCTGGGAAGCGACATTGACCGGCGATACCGGCCACTCCCTGTGTCTGGGGCTTGTGGACAAAATTGAGTTCCTGAAAAAGCAGAACCGGGTAATGTTTTCCCGCCTCGGCATCATCGACCCGCTGAACATCGACGACTATCAGGCCCATGGCGGGCTGGAGGGCCTGAAAAAGGCGCTGTCAACAAGCCCTGATGATATTGTTGAGGCCGTGGCGGAGTCCGGCCTGCGCGGAAGGGGGGGAGCGGGCTTTCCCGCCGGCATCAAATGGCGCACCGTGGCGGCGCAGGACGCGGCGGAACAAAAATACATCTGCTGCAACGCCGACGAGGGGGACAGCGGCACCTTTGCCGACCGCATGCTGATGGAGGGCGACCCGTTTTTACTGCTCGAGGGCATGATTATTGCCGGACTGGCGGTGGGGGCAACGCATGGGCTCATCTATGTCAGAAGCGAATATCCCGCCGCCACCAAATCCCTCAAAATGGCGATTGACATTCTGCGCGATGCCGGTTGGCTGGGCGAGACGGTGGGCGGCTCAAAGCATGCGTTCGACATCACCGTGCGCCGGGGCGCGGGCTCCTATGTGTGCGGCGAAGAGAGCGCCATGCTTGAAAGCCTTGAGGGCAAGCGCGGGGAAGTCAGGGCCAAGCCGCCAATCCCGGCCATTTCCGGGCTTTTTGGTCAGCCCACGCTGGTGCACAATGTTCTGACGCTGGCCAGCGTGCCAACAATTCTCGCTGATGGCGCTGGGGCTTACAAGGCACTGGGCACCGGGCGCTCGCGGGGCACACAGGCCTTCCAGCTGGCGGGCAATGTCAAACATGGCGGGCTGGTGGAGGTCGCGTTCGGCCTCACCATCCGCGAACTCATCGAGGATTTTGGCGGCGGCACCGCCAGTGGCAAGCCCTTCAAATGCGCGCAGCTTGGGGGGCCGCTGGGAGCTTATGTCGATGAGGGCATGCTCGATTTGCCGATGGATTATGAGGCGCTGGCCGGGGCCGGGGCCATGCTCGGCCACGGCGGCATTGTAGTGTTCGACGAAAACACCGACATGGCTGAAATGGCCCGCTTTGCCTTTGAGTTCTGCGCCATTGAGAGTTGCGGCAAGTGCACACCGTGCCGCATCGGTGCGGTGAGGGGCCGCGAACTGATGGATAAACTCATAGCCGGAAAAGATATTGATTCTTGTCTCACACTCATCAAAGACCTGTGCGAGGTGATGGAAGAGGGCTCCATGTGTGCTATGGGTGGTCTGACTCCCCTGCCCGTAAAGTCGGCGATAAAACTGTTTCCGGCCGATTTCGGACTTGCCCCCGATGGCGTCATGAAGGAGGGCGCAAATGCCCGTGCACAGGCAACCTGATTTCGGCACCCCGGCCAAAAATGGCGCTGATGTCAGCCTGAAAATCGACGGCGTCGAGGTGATTGTGCCCGAGGGCACCTCGGTGATGCGGGCGGCCCGGGAAATTGAGCGCGATATCCCCAAACTGTGCGCCACTGATACGCTGGAAGCCTTTGGTTCGTGCCGGCTTTGTCTGGTTGAGATTGAAGGGGTTCGGGGCACCCCGGCTTCTTGCACCACGCCGGTAAGCGAAGGCATGGAGGTGACCACCCAGAGCCCGCGGCTTGAAAAACTGCGGCGCGGGGTGATGGAACTCTATCTCTCCGACCATCCGCTGGAGTGCCTGACCTGCGCGGTCAACGGGATTTGTGAATTGCAGGACATGGCCGGAGCCATCGGCGTGCGCGACGTGCGCTATGGCTATGCGGGAGAAAACCATTTCGATACCATCCATGCCGACCCGGTGGACCTCTCCAACCCCTATTTTCAGTTCGAAGCTTCAAAGTGCATTGTCTGCTCACGCTGCGTCAGGGCCTGTGATGAGGTTCAGGGCACGCTGGCGCTTTCGGTGCAGGGCCGGGGATTTGGCTCCAAAATCTCTGCCGGATTGCTGAGCGAGGATTTTTTCGCCTCCGAATGCGTTTCGTGCGGGGTTTGTGTCGCCGCCTGCCCGACAGCGACCCTGAGCGAGGCGGCACTGGTCGCCCATGGCGCTCCGACCCGTTCGGTGGAAACCACCTGCGCCTATTGCGGGGTCGGCTGTTCGTTCCGGGCTGAAATGCAGGGCGACAAAGTCATCCGCATGGTCCCTTCCAAAGACGGTGGCGCCAACGAGGGCCATTCCTGCGTCAAGGGACGTTTTGCCTTTGGCTATGCCACTCACCGCGACCGCATCACCACACCCATGGTGCGCGACAAGGTCACCGACCCGTGGCGCGTTGTGGGCTGGGACGAGGCGATAGGTTTTGCCGCAAAGAGGCTGAAATCCATTGTTGCCGAGCACGGCAAGGAGGCCATCGGGGGCATTACCTCCTCGCGCTGCACCAATGAAGAAGTCTATGTGGTGCAAAAGATGATACGGGCAGCGTTCGGCTCCAACAATGTGGATACCTGCGCCCGCGTCTGCCACGCGCCCACCGGCTATGGCTTGAAAACCGCATTCGGCACCTCGGCGGGAACACAAAATTTTGCCTCGGTTGAACAGGCCGACACCATTCTGGTCATCGGGGCCAACCCCACCGCCGCGCACCCGGTTTTTGCCTCGCGCATGAAACAGCGCATCCGGGCCGGAGCCAAACTGATTGTCATCGACCCGCGCCGGATTGAACTGGTCAAAAGCCCCCATATCAGCGCCGATTATCACATCCCGTTGCAGCCGGGCACCAATGTTGCCGTGCTCAATGCCTTTGCCCACGTGGCGGCAACCGAAGGCCTGCTGGACAATGCGTTCATCAAACAGCGTTGCGAGGATGACAGTTTTGCCGACTGGCTGGCTTTTGTCAGCGAGGAAAAGAACTCGCCCGAAGCGGTGGCCGATATTGTTGGCGTTGAGGCAGCAACAATCCGGGAGGCGGCGCGGCTTTATGCGGGCGCTGAAAACAGCGCCATCTATTACGGGCTGGGGGTCACCGAACATTCGCAAGGCTCAACCAGCGTTATGGCCATGGCCAATCTGGCGATGGCGACCGGCAATATCGGGCGCGAGGGGGTCGGGGTGAACCCCCTGAGGGGCCAGAACAATGTGCAGGGCTCGTGCGACATGGGTTCGTTCCCCCACGAATTTCCCGGCTACCGTTCGGTGGAGGATGATGCGGTCAGGGCCAGTTTTGAGAAAGACTGGGGGGTAAGCCTCTCGGCCAAACCGGGTCTGCGCATCCCGGGCATGTTTGACGAAGCACTGGCTGGTAAATATCTGGGCATATTCATACAAGGGGAAGACATCGCCCAGTCCGACCCCAACACCAAGCACGTGACCGCAGCCCTTAAGGCCATGGAATGTGTCGTCATTCAGGACCTGTTCCTGAACGAGACCGCGGCCTATGCCCATGTTTTTTTGCCCGGCACCTCGTTTCTTGAAAAAGACGGCACCTTCACCAATGCCGAGCGGCGCATCAACCGGGTGCGCCCGGTAATGAAGGAAAAATGCGCCATGGCCGAGTGGCAAGTGGCCGCGGCGCTGGCAACGGCCATGGGCTACGAGATGGCTTACACCAGTTCAGCGGAAATCATGGACGAAATTGCCCGCCTGACGCCGACCTTCGCCCGTGTCAGCCACAAGCGGCTCGATGAAGAGGGCTCCATGCAATGGCCGGTGACCGACGCCGCGCCCGACGGAACGCCGATAATGCACGAGAACGGCTTTGTGCGTGGCAAGGGGCATTTTGTCATCACCGATTTTGTGGCGACAGAAGAGCGCATCAGCCGAAAATTTCCGCTTATCCTGACCACGGGGCGGATATTGAGCCAGTATAATGTCGGCGCGCAGACGCGGCGGACAAAAAATTCGAAATGGCACGACGAGGATGTGCTCGAAATTCACCCCCATGACGCCGGGCAGCGCGGCATTTCAAACGGTGACATGATTTCAATCACCTCGCGCATGGGCAATACCACGCTGAGGGCAGAGATAAGCGAGCGTATGGCACCGGGGGTGGTTTATACCACCTTCCACCATCCGCTGACCGGAACCAATGTGATTACCACCGATAATTCCGACTGGGCCACTTCGTGCCCCGAATACAAGGTTACAGCGGTTGAGGTGAAGCTCTCCAATCAGCAGTCGGACTGGCAGAGCAAACAAAGGGAAATTGCCGCGACCCATTATAAAACCGAACCCGCCGAGTAGACATCTGCGATGCCTCGCGAAATAGAGAACATCGAAATGTCACCCCGGTTCAGCGGCGAAATTGCCGGCAAAAACCCGCGTCCAGCGACATGGCGGGTGGCCGAAGAGGTGCCGGTTGTTCTGCTCTATGGCGGCGAACAGTTCGGGGTGATGATGCTGAGTCCGGCCGATATTGAGGATTTTGCCATCGGGTTCAGCCTGACCGAGGGCATTATTTCCACGCCGGAAGAGATTTCAGATGTCAGGATTGAACAAGTCGCCGACGGCATCATGGTCAATGTCATCGTGCCCGAGGAAGCGGTAAAGCTCTCTGAAACGCGCATGCGCTCGGTGCCGGGCCGGTCCAGTTGCGGCCTGTGTGGAGCGCAATCGTTGGAGGCGGCAATGCCACGGCCTCCGATTGCCAGCGGGCTGGTGCCGACGCCGGAAATGGCCTTAAAGGCGCTGGCTGGCCTTGCCGCCAAACAGAGCATCAACAAACAGAACTTTTCCATGCACGCGGCGGCCCTGTGCAGCACCAGGGGAGAAATCCTGTTGCTGCGCGAGGACGTTGGACGCCATAACGCATTGGACAAATTGTGCGGCGCCATGGCCCGGGCCGGCCTGTCATCAAAAGACGGCTTTCTGGTTCTTACGAGCCGGTTCAGCGTCGAGCTAGCGCAAAAGGCAGCCGCCATGCGTTTTGCTTTCGTGGCCAGTATCTCCGCCCCCACGGCGCTGGCGCTCAGGGTTGCGAACCAGGCAAAAATGAGAATTGCCACACAGGGCGGCAACGAACTGATGGTGTTTGGTGATTAGGATCAGGACCTGGAGCAACCAGTTGATATTATCCGCTATTCATACCTTCATCCGCCGGACCATTTTCGTCCTTCCTGACAAGATCCACCGCCTGCGGGCCCGCAATACAGGCTTTCACCCGCCCTTGCAAAAAGCTATCCGGTCATAGATTTCATAAGCTTTCTGCAACTTGGGGTATCGGGAAATGGTCCCTCTTATGGGGGCCAGAGCCGTTGGGTCCTTTTTGGCCCGCGAGACATTTCTGGCAAGTTCAGGAACATCCCGGCCCAGCTTTGCAGCAACATGCTTCTGAAGCGATGAGCGCTCTTCATATCGGAAAATTTTCAGCCGCTTTGAAATTTCTCCTTTTTCATTGAGCACAAATCCGACCGAGGCGCCCACATCGGCGAACGAAGCGGGCTCAGCCTTGCACCATTCGCATAAAAACGCTTCAAACGCCAACCCGAAGGTGGAGTTGACATGGCCGCGCAAGGCGGGGCGCGCGCGATAACGGTACCACGAGTAGAGTGTGTCCAGTGGGTCGCGAACAGACGTGACAATTTCACACTCCCTCGCCAGTTCTGGAAACTTTCTTCTGAACCGGCGGAAGGGAACGTGCTTGGGCAGAGCCTTGCTAGTTTTATGGTCGGCAAAGCGTTCGAAAGCATGCTCGAAAGACGTCGTGCCGGTCTTGGGGTTGGCGAGATAGACTAACTTGATTTCCCTGAAAATCAGCACATTCCCGCCTCTGCATACCTAATGCGCAACCGCGAACTCGAACAAAAGCGCACGCACCTCGTTTTCATCGCCATTTTCGATTTTTGCTGCAAGCTCTTTGAGCCCTCTCTCAATGTCCTTGTTGTTCAGGTTGCTGCGTTTTGCGCGCAGTATCTTGGCCTGCCGTGTTTTGGTCGCCAGCCCCGGCTCGTAGAACAGCTCCTCATGAAGCTTTTCACCCTTCCTCAATCCAATCAGGGATATCTCGATGTCCCCGTCCGGATTATCCTTGGTCTTAATCTCCATACCAGCCAGGCGCACCATATTCTTGGCCAAATCCAGAATACGAACCGGTTCTCCCATCTCAAGCAGAAAAATGTCACCACCTTTTGAAAGAGCTCCAGCCTGTACGATCAACTCCGCGGCTTCATGGATGGACATGAAATAGCGGGTTGCATTTTTGTCGGTGACAGTAACCGGACCACCTTTGGCGATTTGCTCGCGAAACAGGGGCACAACCGAACCGTTGGAGCCGAGCACATTACCAAACCTGACGGCACAAAACAGCTGGCCGGTTTTGCCCAGCTCCGCACGCTGGCCACAATCACGCACGATGAGTTCGGCCCAGCGTTTGCTGGCCCCCATCACACTGGTGGGGTTGACGGCCTTGTCGGTGGAGATAAGCACAAAATGGCCAACACCGTTTTTCAGTGCGGCCTCGGCGACAGATTTTGTGCCCAGTACATTGTTGCTGGCACCCTCGATGACGTTGGATTCCACCAGCGTAACATGCTTGTGGGCCGCAGCGTGAAAAATGACATCAACTTTGTTCTGCCTGATGACGCGCTCGACCAGAGCTTCATTGCATACCGAACCCAGCACCGGAACAAGAGGGAGCCTCTCAGCGGTCCGCAACTGACGATCAATCTGATACAGCGCAAATTCGTTGGCTTCGAACAGCACGAGGTTTTTGGGCTTGGCCCGGGCGATCAGCCGGGTAAGTTCCGAACCGATCGAGCCTCCGGCCCCGGTAACCATCACCACACGGCCTTCAATCACCTTTGAGATAAGCCTTGGGTCGGCGGAAACAGAAGAGCGGCCCAGAAGATCATCGATATCAATCTCGCGTATCTGGTTGATCAGATACTTACCCGCCGCCAGGTCGGTGATGGAGGGTAACGTGCGGATGGTCACGTCATGTTTGGCCAACCGGGGATAGATTGCCTGCCTTCGCGCCGGGCTTATGGAGGGCATGGAAAGGATGATCTCCTCCACATTCCGCTCCCGTATCAGCTGCCCAATCTCATCTTGCGGATAGACCCGGATACCTGAAACATCATGCCCCTGCAGTTTCTTGTTGTCGTCAATGAAACCGACAATCTTGCGGGCACCGTGAACCTGCATTGCGCTGGCCAGTTGAATACCGGCGGCCCCCGCCCCGTATATCAGAATCCGGGGACGCTTCTTTTCACCCGGTTCGGGCCGCAGCAGAAAGTGCTTGGCAGCGAACCGGCTGCCGCTGATGACAACTACACCCATGGCCCAATAGAGAAGGGGGATTGAACGCGGTACGCCCACCCGGCCGGAAAGTGCCGTCAAGAACACGGCCGCAACCCACAGCAGAGTGGCCAGGGTCATGGCCTGAAAGATATTCCACACGGCGCGCTCGGGCAAATGGCGAATAACGGCACGATAGAGCCCGAAGCGCGCGAACACAGGAATGGCAATCGCCGGGGCTGCCATCATAAGGCCAAGCTGGATATCGGTGGGGACAAACAGGGTATTGAGGCGCAGGGAATAGGCGACCCATATCACAAGGAGCAAGGCGCAAAAGTCAAAGACGATCAGAACCAGGCGTTTCCAGAAGCGGGGCAGGCCGCTGACTTTATGACGAAATTTTTCAAGCATGTCCGGATCTGCTTTGCTCTGACTTTGCCGGAGGGGAAACGCCGGTTTCGGGCTTGCCCGCCTTACCCCAGACCACCGCGATGACCAAGGGCCCATAGGCCGCAAACAAAGCCAGAAAGGGGTTTGTTAACTGGCGCTGGACCAGAAACGCAAGTGGGAACAGCCACAAAATATTTATGCCCAGATAGATGAGCGTGGCCGCGCCGTGGGAAAACCGGCGCGCCAGATACTGATAGGCATGGGTGCGATGCCCGCCGGTCCAGTTTTGCCCACTCCCTACTCGGCGGGTCAGAGTGACCAGTCCATCGCTGGCAAAAAGCGCAACGAGTATAAAACTGGAAAAGGGAGAAAGCTGTCCCGATACCATGCCCCAGAGTGCGCCAAGCAAGATGCAGAACGAAAAGAAGTAGGCTCCGACATCTCCCATGAATATTTTCGCCGGGGCCCAGTTGAAGAACAGGAACACAAATCCCGCCAGCGCGACACTGGCCAGCCAGAGCCATGTTCCGGACAATGCCCATGAGGGGCTGAGCGAGGAGAGAAACAGCATGCAAAGCAGAACAAAAACAGCTTCACTTGCAGCCAGAGCATCAATTCCATCCATGAAATTGAACAGGTTTATCCACAAGACGCCCCAGATGAGCAAGGCCGGGGCCAGAAGCCAGACAGGGCCGATCTGAGAGAGAACAGCCAACAAAGAGAAACCGAACTCAAAGAATATCAGCAAGGCGCCAACTGCGGCGAACTGCGCAAAGAGCCGAACACGTATGGATATGTATTTCAGATCATCGGCCAGGCCGACAAGCGCCAGCAAAGTCGCAATGGCCACCGGCACCAGAACAGGGTCTGCCCGGTATGGCAGAATAAGGACACCCGAAACCGCGCTCGCCAGAACAATGGCGGTACCGCCCCCGGTTGGCCTGCTGCCAAGATGTGAAGAGCGTGCATTTGCACTCTGAACCAGCCCCAGATGATCGGCCCATCGAACCAGAAAAAAAAGAGTGCAAAGGGCAACGCCGCCGGCGACCGTGATGACGAGAATTGAGTAAAACACAAAAACACAAGAAATCTGGTTGGAAAGACTCAACTTTAACTATCCGGCATCGAATTGGCCATGACAAAAGCAACTCGGCTGCTCATTTGTTGAGATGATGCGTTAAATAATGTTGCGGTCAGCCACTCGGCGGGGTCCTGCCCGGATTTGCATACCATCTTGCCGTCTCATTCAGACCCTCTTCACACGAAAATGGCGGTGTCCAGCCCAGTTGGGAGCGCAGGGGCTGGCTGTTAACGCTCAAAGAACCGGCAAATTTTTTCCAGAGGTCTTTTTTCCCAAGGACGCTGGCTCCGGTATTCAGCACCGGTTCAGGCACCGGCCATTGCCAGCCGGGGCGCCCCATGCCCCTGGCCAGTTGGTGGAGCAAAAATCGCGTAGATACATCATGATCATCTGAGGCCAGAAAAGTCCGGTTCTCGGCTCGGGATTGGACAAGAGCATGCAGAATTAGGTCGACAAGATTGCGCACATAAATGAGGCTTCTTGTGTTTTCCAGCGCC
>DROE01000313.1 GCA_011322005.1 Devosia sp. | reverse complement strand
GTTATAGCTGTTCATCACCTCCGAACGGGGCCGCACATTCAAAATGTCATAGGGCTGGCCCAGTTCCTCAAGCATCCATGTCACCCGGGTCAGCCGGGTACCCACCAGTCCAACGACAACGTACATATGAAAAACTCCAACGATTGTGCCGGGCCAACCTTTTTGTTCTGGGACAAGGACAGGCCCGGTGTTAGTAATATTGCTTTACCATATTGCAGAGTGAACCAGGGTCAAAACCTATGGCTGGTACGGCAAAAAAAATTCACACCTATTCGGGACCGGCCATTTTTTCACGCGGTTTCAGGCCGTTCTTTTTTTCCGGCGCACTTTTTGCCGGGCTAGTCATGCCCCTTTGGGGCTTTGTGACCGGCTTTGGCCTTGTCCTGCCCCTCTCCCTTGACGGCTCCGCCTGGCATGCCCATGAAATGATCTTCGGCTTTGTCGGGGCGGTAATCGCCGGGTTTCTGCTTACCGCCGTACCAAACTGGACGGGGCGTCTGCCGGTACTGGGCACGCCCCTCGCCGCTTTGTGGGGCCTCTGGCTGGCCGGGCGCCTTGCCATGAGTATTTCTGTTGTTCCACCCCTGGCCGCGGCAATCGTCGACGCCGCTTTCCTCCCCGTCCTCGCCGCAATTCTGTTGCGCGAAATACTCGGTGGAAAGAAGCTCAAGAACCTGCCGATCGTTGTGATAATCACATTGCTTGCAGCCACCAATATTCTGTTTCACTTCTATCACCTGACAGGACAGCCCACCGCCATGGCCGAACGCGCGGCTCTCGGCCTGATAGCAATTCTGATTTCGCTCATAGGGGGCCGTATCGTGCCCAGTTTTACCCGCAACTGGATGGTGCGCCACAACATCTCCCCCCTGCCCGCCCCCATGGACCGGCTTGACATGGCAGTGCTGGCGTTCGGGGTCATCTCGATTGTTGCCTGGGTGTTTCTGCCCGCCCATGCGCTGATCGGGATGCTGTTTGCAATAGCAGCCATTGCCTATTTGTTGCGCCTCGTACGCTGGCGCGGCTGGGCAACATTCCGCGAACCCATGGTTGCCATTTTGCATCTGGGCTATTTGTGGCTGCCTGTGTGGTTCGCACTCACCGCACTTTCCATACTTGCCCCTAAAATCATTGACCCCGCCTCGGCGCTGCACGCGCTCACGGCAGGAGCCATCGGCACCATGACCATTGCCGTTGCCACCCGCGCCAGCCTGGGCCATTCCGGCAGGGAAATCACCGCAACTCCGGCGATAAACGCAATTTTTTCGTTGCTTGTTGCCGGGGCCCTGCTCCGCCTCAGCGCTGGCTGGCTGCCTTTTGACTATCTCACAACCATGAGCGTTGCCGGACTGTTGTGGGCTGCGGGCATGCTGATCTTTGTTTTCGCGCTGGGTCCAGTCCTGCTGACAAAGCGCTAGATCGAAGAGAGGTGTTTTACCAGTTCCCTAGGGCGGGACATGAAAGGGGAATGATCAGTATCGATGGTGAACACTTTTTCGCATGGGTTGGCGGTGTACATCTGCTTTTGAGATTTGGGTGTGATGGCACGATCCCGCAGGCATTCCACATAATAGCGTGGCACACTCCCCCACCGTTCTTCGCTCAACTGAACCGGTGTGCCAAACGGGGCCGAGGCCTGCGCATGCAGGCGCGATTTGGCCCATTCTATGTCTTCGTCGGAACATTCTCCATAAAGGGC
>DROE01000312.1 GCA_011322005.1 Devosia sp. | reverse complement strand
ATGATAGGTGTTGCCGAGCAGGATTTCAGCACCCGTCTCACGCACCTGCTCGGGATACATGGCCTTGACGGTGGCAGCCGTGCCCACCGGCATGAAGGCCGGGGTCTGAATGTCCCCCCGCGGCGTAACCATGGCCCCGCGCCGCGCCAGCCCGTCACTGGCCGATACCGCAAACGAGAAGCTCATGGCCTTCCCCCCGCGCGTTCCAGCAGGCAGGCATCACCATAGGAATAAAAGCGATATTCGCGGGCAATGGCGTGGGCATAGGCCCGGCGCATGGTTTCCAGCCCGGAAAACGCTGAGACCAGCATGAACAGGGTCGAGCGCGGCAGGTGAAAATTGGTCATCAGCAGGTCAACGATTTTGAACTCATATCCCGGGGTGATGAAAATATCGGTGTCCCCGCAGAAGGCTTCAAGCGCGCCGGTTGCCCCACAGGCGGCTTCCAGCAGTCGCAGGCTGGTCGTGCCCACGGCCACCACCCGTCCCCCGGCTTGTCTGGCGCGTAATATGCGCTTGACCGAGGCAGCACTTAGCTCGCCCCATTCCGCATGCATCCTGTGGTCTTTGGTATCATCCACCCTCATGGGCAAAAAAGTCCCCGCCCCCACATGCAGCGTGACATGCGCGATTACAACGCCACGTTTTTCCAGTCCCGCCAGCAATTCGTCGGTAAAATGCAGGCCCGCCGTGGGCGCGGCCACCGCGCCGTCATGGGCAGCATAGACGGTTTGATAGTCGGTGCTGTCTCTGGCTTCAACCTTGCGCTTTGAGCCGATATAAGGGGGCAACGGCATGGCCCCGTGGGACTTTATCGCTTCGTCCAGATAGGCCCCGGAGAGGTCGAAAGCCAGCTCCACCTGACCGCCTTCAGCCACGGTTTTGACCATGGCCTCAAGTTTTTGCGCAGCGCAGGCGCGGTCCTCCAACGAGCCGAAAACCACCCGGTCGCCGGGCCTGAGCTTTTTGGCCGGACGGGCAAACGCCAGCCAGTCGGACGGCCCCTGCCGCTTGTGCAGATTGAACGAAACTTTTGCTTCAAATTCCCCGCGCAAACGGGTCCCGCTCAGCTCGGCGGGCAACACTTTTGTGTCGTTGACCACCAGCACGTCACCGGGCCGGAGCATTGTAGCCAAATCTGTAACACCCCGGTCGTGCAGTTCGCCCTGTGCGCCGATATGCAGCATCCGGGCGCTGTCACGGGGGATAACCGGGTGCAGCGCAATCAGATTTTGGGGCAGCTCAAAGTCGAACGCGTCAACACGCATCAGGGGCCGGAACAGCTCACGGCAAAAACGCCCTCACCGGCAACCATCAAAGTGCCTCCAGAAACCTGCTCTTCACCCTGAGAGGCTGTAAACAGGCGCAGCCTGGCAATAATCGTCTCGAAATTTCTGTCGGACAGGTCGAGCAGAACCCGGTCGCCTTCAATAAATCCCTGGGCGATTGCGACATGGCTATCGTAAGGCGCCGATGTCGACCACAGCTTGTCCCCGACATAAAAGTCGGCCCCCACAATCACCGCCCCCCCACCCGAACCAATGGTCAGGTTGATACCGGCCTCATCACTTTCAGTATTGCAAAACATCGAGGAGGTCGCATTCGCGCCCGAAGTGGCCGCCAGAAGCATCACCAATCCGGCAACCGGTTTTTTCATTTGTCCGCCGCCACTTTCATGGAGATGATTTTATCCGGGTTGGTCACCGGCTCGCCCCGCTCCAGCTTGTCCACATTGTCCATGCCTTCAATCACCTGCCCCCAGACCGTATACTGGCGGTTGAGAAACGGAGCCTCGTCAAAACATATGAAAAACTGGGAGTTTGCGCTGTCGGGGCTTTGGGAACGGGCCATGGAGCAGGTGCCGCGCACGTGTTTCTCGTCGTTGAATTCCGCCGCAAGGTCAGGCTTGTCGGAGCCCCCGGTGCCGACACCGTGGGGGCAGCCGACCTGGGCCATGAAGCCCTCAATCACCCGGTGGAACACGATGCCGTCATAAAAACCCTCGCGGGCCAGCGCCTTGATCTGCTCCACATGGTTGGGGGCAAGGTCGGGGCGCAGCTCGATGGTGATATCACCCTTTGTGGTTTCGACAACAAGGGTGTTTTCCGGGTCAAATTCGCCAGTCATTTGTTAAATCCTGATTTCTTTTGGTAGAATTTTCGGGTTGTTTCTAGTTGGCGCTGACAACGCGCATGGAAATTATGGAATCGGGGTCGTCAACCTGCCCGTTGGCCTGCTCGGAGCCCTTCTTGATTTCATCAACATATTCCATGCCCTCGATGACCTCGCCGACAACACTATATTGCCCGTTGAGGAATCCGGCATCGTCATAAACGATGAAAAACTGCGAATTTGCACTGTCCGGGCTTTGCGAACGGGCCATGCCAACCACCCCGCGCACAAAAGGCGTGTCGGTGAATTCCGCCTCGATGTCCGGCAGTTCGGAGCCGCCCATGCCGGTGCCGGTGGGGTCCCCGGTCTGGGCCATGAACCCGTCAATCACCCGATGAAAGACAATACCGTCATAAAAACCCTGCTTGGTCAGTTCCACAATCTGTGCCACATGTTTGGGGGCCAGGTCGGGACGCATCTGAATGGTGACGATGCCGCCGGCCAGTTCCATCTCGATTACGGGCATCACCCCGTCATAGGGGCGCGCTACCGCCTGGCTCTCCTGACTCTCCTGGCTGTCCCAGTAACGCGGCTCCGGGCTGCCCCAGGGCGAATAGCGCACGAACAGAATGGCGCCGAACACCAAAACAAACAGAGCTGCCAGAATCTGGATGGTGCGTTCCCGGGGGTCTTTTTTAGAACTCATAGCTTGTCCAGTGCTTCCAGAACAATGGCAGGGACAAAGGCCGACACATCCCCGCCCATGGCAGCAATCTGACGCACCAGCGTCGCTGAAATATGCCGGACGTGGGGGCTGGAGGGCACAAAGACCGTTTGCAGGTCCGGTGCCATTTGCGCGTTCATGCCCACCATCTGCATTTCGTAATTGTAGTCGGTGGTATCGCGCAAACCCCGGATAATCAGCTTGGCGTCAAGAGAACGCGCCTTGTGCACCATCAGTCCCTCAAATTCCACGATACGCACATCGGTCTCGGTACGCCGGGCAATGGGCTCGACCGTGTGTTCGAGCAGGGTGATACGGTCGGCATCGGAAAGAAGAGGTGTTTTTCCCGCCTGCATGCCAACGCCCACATAAAGAGCGTCCACAAGGCGGCAGGCCCTCTCGATAACATCAAGATGACCATTGGTGACGGGATCAAATGATCCGGGATAAAATCCAGTGAGTCTTTTCATGATTTCAGCTTTTGTCATGCCTTTAAAAGAGATGCAAGCCGATGGAGGTCTTGTTGAGTGACCAATGTCTTTCGGGGGCAACCCCCTGAATTCCAGGCCCCCGCCTATGCCTTTTGCTGGGTTGCCAGCCATACCCCGCCAAGCATCAAAAACGCTCCTGAAATACGCGAGAGAATGCGCACGCGCGCACCACTCAACACCTGCCCGAGCGAGGCGGCCAAAACTGCGTAAATGCTGTCTGAAATCGTGGCCACGACAAAAAATATCAACCCCAGTTGCATGAGGGACAAAAATGCCGGTTCGCCGGACGAAACAAACTGGGGAATGAACGCACCAAAGAACAGCAGGGTCTTGGGGTTGGCCCACATGACAATAAAACCCCGCAACGCCTGTCTGAAAAGACTTTCCGGCGCGACCTTTACGTTCTCCTCCAGTTTCCCGGACGAGCGCAGCATATTGAAGCCCAGATAGATCAGATAGAGCGCCCCGGCAATCTTGATCCAGTCAAAGGCCCAGCCCATGAAGCCAAGCAGCGTTTCAAAGCCGAACGCCACTACGAAAACCATGCTTAGAATGCCAATTGAAGTACCCGCAACCGTTGCCATCCCCCCAAGAACACCGCGTTGCAGCGAAGTTGCGACAATCAGGGTAACGCTGGGGCCCGGCACAATGGCCAGCACAAAACTGGCAAATGCAAAGGCAACAAGGGTGGTCGCGTCCAACATGAAATCATCTCCGCCGGATCGGGGTCAGCTAAGCGGTCGAACGATCACCAGTGAAACACACAAAAAACAAGCCCCTTTTCATTCTGGGTCCCCCACAGGGCCATCGGGATCCTCGTCCGTTTCACTTCCCTCGCCCTTGGGGCCTGAGTCTTGCTCTTGGGCATCATCATCTTCTTCTTCGGGTTCACTGATGCGCTCCACCGAAACAACGCTTTCCCCTTCCGCCGTATCAAGCACAATCACCCCCTGGGTGGCCCGTCCGGCCAGACGAATACCCTCCACCGGCACGCGGATGAGCTTGCCGCCATCGGTGACCAGCATGATCTGGTCGTCGTTCTCAACCGGGAATGAGGCAACAATCGGTCCGGTCTTGTCGGTGACCGCCATGGCGGTGATGCCCTTGCCGCCACGCCCGGTGACCCGGTATTCAAAGCTCGAGGAACGTTTGCCAAAACCGCTCTCGGAAATGGCCAGAACTATCTGCTCGGCCGCACTCATCTGCGCATAGCGCTCGGGGGGCAGTCCATTGGCAACACCCTCGGCATCAACGTCATCGGCCCGCATTTCCACCTCGCCCCGCATGGCCCGGCTCATCTTGATATAGGCGGTGCGCTCATCGGGAGTGGCGGTGAACTGGCGCAGAATGGCCATGGAAATCACATGGTCTCCCTTGGCCAGCCTGATGCCGCGCACGCCGATGGAGTTGCGCCCCGCAAACAAGCGCACATCACCGGCTCCAAACCGAATGGCCTGCCCCAGTGAAGTTGTCAGAAGCACATCATCGGTTACCGAACAGGTTTCGACCCCGACTATGCCGTCGCCTTCCTCCAGTTTCATGGCAATCTTGCCGTTGGCGCGGACCTCGGCAAAATCGGCCAGCGAGTTGCGGCGCACCGTGCCTCTTGTGGTGGCAAACATGATGTCCAGTTCGCTCCATCTGTCCTCGTCTTCGGGCAGGGGCATTATGGAGGTGATGCGTTCGCCCTCTTCCAGCGGCAACAGGTTGATCAGAGCCTTGCCCCTTGCCTGGGGAGCAGCCTGGGGCAGGCGCCAGACTTTCAGCTTGTAGGCGATGCCGCGCGAAGAAAAAAACAAAACCGGCGTGTGGGTATTGGCCACAAACAGGCGGGCGACAAAATCCTCGTCCCGCGTGGACATGCCGGCTCTTCCCTTTCCGCCCCGGCGCTGGGCCCGGTAGGTGGAGAGCGGCACCCGCTTGATATAACCGCCATGGGACACTGTCACCACCATGTCCTCGCGGGCGATAAAGTCCTCGTCCTCCATGTCGGCGGCGTAGTCGGTTATCTCCGTCTGGCGGGGTGTTGCGAACTGGTCGCGCACCGCTTCAAGCTCTTCGCGCACAATTGCGGTCACGCGCTCTTTGGAGCGCAGAATTTCGAGATAGTCTGATATCTGCTCGCCCAGCCCGTTCAGTTCATCGCCGATTTCGTCGCGGCCCAATGCCGTGAGGCGGGCCAGGCGCAACTCAAGAATGGCACGGGCCTGTTCCTCGGACAGGCGGAACGTGCCGTCGGAATTGACCTTGTGGCGCAAATCGTCAATCAGGCGAATGAGCGGCCCCACATCCCCCACCGGCCAGTCCCGCGCCAGCAACCGCTCGCGGGCCGCTGCCGGATTGGGTGCCTTGCGAATAAGGGCGATCACTTCGTCCACATTGGCAACCGCCACCGCCAGACCGACAAGAATATGGGCCCGGTCGCGCGCCTTGTTGAGCAAAAACTTGGCCCGGCGCGTCACCACGGTTTCGCGGAACTCGACAAACGCGCCCAGAATCTGACGCAGGCCCATCAACTCGGGCTTGCCCCCGGTCAGCGCAACAAAATTGCACCCGAAGGAAGTTTGCAGGGCCGTATAACGATAAAGCTGATTAAGCACCACATCACCAAAGGCCTCTCGCTTGATTTCAACCACCACCCGCATGCCGTGCCGGTCGCTCTCGTCGCGTATGTCAGAGATGCCCTCGACCCGTTTGTCGCGCACCAGTTCGGCAATCTTCTCTATCAACGTAGCCTTGTTTACCTGATAGGGAATTTCACTTATGACCAGTGCTTCACGTTCCTTGCGGATCTCTTCAATCGCGACCTTGCCGCGCATCAGAACCGAGCCGCGCCCTGTTTCATAAGCGGACCGGATACCGGCCCGGCCCAGAATGATGCCCCCGGTGGGGAAATCGGGGCCCGGCATCAGTTCGATCAACTCATCAATGGAAACATTCGGATTGTCCAGCACCGCCAGCGTTGCGTTGACCACCTCACCCAGATTGTGGGGGGGAATATTGGTCGCCATGCCAACGGCAATGCCCCCCGCTCCGTTCACCAGAATGTTGGGAAACCTCGCTGGCAGAACCGAGGGTTCGGACTCGGTATTGTCATAATTCTCCCGAAAATCCACCGTATCTTTGTCAAGATCATCAAGCAGCGATAGCGTGACCTTTTTCATGCGCACTTCGGTGTAACGCATGGCGGCCGGCATATCCCCGTCAACCGAGCCGAAATTGCCCTGCCCGTCAATCAGCGGCACCCGCAGGGAAAATGTCTGGGCCATGCGCACCAGCGACATGTAAACCGCCGCGTCGCCATGGGGGTGGTATTTGCCGATCACATCACCCACGACGCGCGCCGATTTGCGATAGGGTTTGTTCCACTCATACCCGTTCTCATGCATGGAATAGAGAATGCGCCGGTGCACCGGTTTCAGCCCGTCACGAACATCGGGCAGGGCCCGCGAAACAATGACGCTCATGGCATAATCCAGGTAGGATTTGCGCATTTCATCGGAGATGGAGATGGGAAGAATGTCGCTGGGGCCCGGCTCGGCTCCGTCGTGTTCTGGCGTATCTGTCACTTGGTATGGCGTCCCGATATTGCTTGTGGGTCCTTATAGGTGATTCCGCGCCGACACACCACGTTTCTTGGGCAGAGGAGGCCCGCAAGGCGCTCCCCCGGCTGTTGCTGCAAACCCAACACGGGTTTCATCCGCAAACCCGGCCGGGCACCGCAACGGAAACTGCAAAACCGATAACATCTGGACGAACCGGCGCATAGCCATTACTAATCCCTGCGTCATTTGTGAGGGAGAATGATTCTTGTCCATCGGCTTTGGTATTGAACGCCTGGGATTGGTTGCGCTGAAATATCCCAAGGTGTCCGGCCTCATTGTGCTGGCCTTCACAATTCTGTGCATTTCCGTTCTCCCCCGGGCATCCGTTGATGGAGACCTGTTGCGCGTCTATAAGAATTCCGGCGAGATGTACGACCGCTATGCCGATCTGGACGCAACTTTCGGCACCTTCGACAATGATGCCTATATTCTTGTAAAGTCAGATCAGATGACCGACCCGGAGGTGATTGAAACCCTGCGGGAGATGGCCTTTGACCTTGAGTTGACGGACTTTGCAGTAGGCACGCTTTCACCGTTCTCCCTGCGCAAACCCGCTGATGATAATCAGACCCTTCCCGCTGTACCCGAGAACATGGCAACGCCTCAGATTGTCGCCAGCGAGCTCACACAATTGCGTAACAATGACCCCATCATGCGCAACCTGATCGTTGAGGACCTGACCGGAATGGTCATGATCATGTTCCCCGATCGGGAGAAGACACAGGGGAATGGCGAAAAGGAGATGATCGCCTCTCTGCGCGAACTGGTCGACTTTTACCAGTCCGACAAAATCGACATTGAACTCACCGGTTCCCCGATCTGGAAAACGGAGATGCTGGATGCCAGCATAGACGATCAGATCAAGTTTTCTATCTATGGTGTTGTAATCGGGTTTTTGACCGCTCTGGTCAGTTTTCGCACCTTCTGGGGGGCTGTGCTGGCCACCCTGACGCCCTTCGTCTCGGTAGTCTGGGTCATGGGTGTGATAATATTGCTGTTCGGCTCCTTCACCTTCCTGACCAACATCGTAACGACTTTGGTGCTGGTCATTGCTTTTGCCGAAAGCATGTTTTTCTGCTTCCACTGGCTTCGATTGTGGCGGGACGGCATGGAGCCCAATGAAGCGGTGCGCCAGACCGTGATTCGGGTCAGCCCGGCCTGTGCGCTGACGTCCATCACCACCATGATAGCTTTTGCCTCCCTCGCCCTGACCCAGGGCCAGGGTATTCAGGAGTTCGCACTTTCCGGCATGATTGCTGTGGTTGTCGCTTACGTCACCTTGGTGACCTTTTTGCCGCTGGCACTGAAACTGGCAATCAGGCTCGGATTCAAATCCCCGCGCAAGCCCAGCGCTGCCCTCACCGCCCCGATTCCGGTGGTAAAAAAACTGGTCGGACGCTTTACCAAGCCTCTGGCCCTGTTCGGCGTTGTCGCCACGGCCTTGCTGTTTTATCCCCACATGGATCTGGAACCGCAGTTTTCCTTTCAGGATTTTCTGCCCGCCGATTCCGGCTCGCTTGAGGTCGCCGAAGCAATTGACACCGGGGTGGGTGGGGTTTCCCCCATCTATATTCGAATCCCGCTGGAGTTTGGCGTGGAAGATGTCGCGGACGTCGACTACGAAAAGATTGTCAAGGTTCATGAAATTCTGGAAGCCAATATCGGCGCGGGAAAGGTCATATCCGCTGCCAGTTTCGGCCACTATTCCGACTCTGGCTTCACCCGCGCACAGATATTTAATGCGGTGGGTCCCTTCCTGAAACGAAGGTTCATCACCGATGACGGCAAAAACGCTCTGGTTACCGGCTTCCTGCCAACGATAATCGAGTCCGACGAATTACGGGACTTCGTGAACAGAACAGACCAGCAATTGCGCGATGCGGGTCTGGGGGATGCGCAGGTCTCGGGCTTTCGGGTGCTCACCTCCTTTGCGTCCATGGACATGATTCGCTCCATGCAGCAGGGCCTCACCCTTGCCGTTTTTGTTTCCATATTCGTAATCGGGTTTGCCTTCCGCTCGTGGGAAATTGCTTTGATTTCCTTTGTCCCCAACATTCTGCCCATTCTTGGCACGGAACTTTATCTGTGGGTTTCGGGGGCGGGCCTGCAGTTGACCACGGTTATCGCGCTCACCATCGCCTTTGGCATTGCTGTAGATGACACCATTCACTTTCTTGCCAACTACAAACGGGCCCGTGACAATGGTCTTGAACATGTTCCTGCGGTCCACCGCGCTCTTGACCGCGTGGGACCGGCCCTGATTGCAACCACATTTATTTTGTGTGCGGGCACTTTTATCGTTGTGTTTTCTGCCCTGCCGCAGGTTGCCTTATTTGGGACACTAACGGTGCTCACGCTCCTGCTTGCTTTGCTGGGCGATTTGATTGTTCTCCCCGCAATGCTTCTCGCCGGGGGGCGCTTCTTTAACTCTCTTGGAGGCCTTAAAAAATGATGAAGACAATGACTATCCGCAACCTGGTTGTTGCGGCAGCCCTCGCCGTATCCAGCCTGTCCGCTGCCACTCCCGCCCTTGCGGCACCAGCGGATCTGGAACTCATTCAGTCCTATGTGGGGAACTGGCGGGGTACCGGCACTCTGGTCAATGCCGGCCAGCCCGGTGAATCGGTAAGGTGCCGGCTGAATGTCACCCGCTCCACCGCCGAAAAAATTAACTTCAGCGGGCGCTGCGCCATGGCCGGCACCACCCTGTCCATGGCCGGAACCATGGCCTATATCTCCTCTGCCAATCGCTATGAAGCAATCATGACGTCAAATACAAGCTTCAAGGGAGTAGCCATCGGCAACCGGCGCGGTTCAAACGTGATCTTCAACCTGCAGGCCACCGACGACGAAGGAGGTACCTCGCGGGTGCGCGCCGGCTTCGGCCTTATCGGCGACAAGATCAGTGTCGACTTCGAGGTGACCAACGAAGACGGCTCCAAGATAACCGCCGATATCCCCTTCGACCGCGACTAGGTTGTGGACTCATAAGCTCTTGTCCAAAGTCTTGCGGATGCGAGTGCGACGGCTGAGAGGAATGTGACCGCGAGTTTTTCGAAACGGGTGGCGATACGGCGGAAGTGTTTGAGCTTGTTGAAGTATCTCT
>DROE01000311.1 GCA_011322005.1 Devosia sp. | reverse complement strand
TTGACAGCGCGCTTAACGGGTACTTTTGAGGAATCCATGGGCCATATTTCTTTTCGGAGTAGAGGTTTGTTCTTGCCTCTATAGCAATTTCTTATGATTTCGGGTAGCCTTTGAACTGGATTGTGTGCAACTTGAAAGAGATATTTCCCGCCGCAACACTTGTGAACGGAAATTGGAATGGTGGACAAAAATAGCGCCCTGGTGATCAGTGCCCATGCTGCTGATTTTGTCTGGAGAGCGGGTGGCGCAATCGCCCTGCATCAGAAGAAGGGGTATGAGGTGAGCGTGGTCTGCCTCTCCTATGGGGAGCGGGGGGAAAGCGCCAAGCTTTGGAAGCAGGGTGGCAATTCACTTGAGCAGGTGAAGTCTGCGCGCCGCAGTGAAGCAGAGAGTGCCGCCCGTGCGCTTGGTGTGCATGACATCCAGTTTTTTGATCTGGGAGATTATCCTTTGGAACTTGACCGGGACGCAAAGTTCCGGCTGGTGGATGTCATTCGTGCCGTGCAGCCCAAGTTCATGATGTCGCATTCCCAGTATGACCCCTACAACACCGACCATTCCTATGCCACGCAGGTGGTGATGGAGTGCCGCATGATTGCTCAGGCCTGGGGCCACAAGCCGGGTGAGAAGGTATTGGGCGCTCCCCAACTATATCTGTTCGAGCCCCACCAGAGTGAGCAAATGGGCTGGAAGCCAAATGTTTTTCTGGACATTACCGAGGTATGGGACAAAAAGCGCGCGGCCATTGAGTGCATGGAGGGGCAGGAGCACTTGTGGAAATTTTACACAAATCTGGCAGAAAACCGGGGTAACCACTTTCGCCGCAATTCGGGGGGCATGTCTGGTGGGCGCGCTGCCCGCTATGCGGAGGGGTTTCAGGCTATTTATCCCGCTTGCGTGGATGAACTCACTTGAGCCGCGTTGTCCAGAATATTGAGCGCGCCGACCCCGCAGTCATCAGGGAACTTGCCGCCTGTGGTGTGGCAACGGTGCACGAGGCCCAGGGGCGCAAGGGCTTGCTCGCCTCATACATGCGCCCGATCTATTCCGGGGCCAGACTTGGAGCTTCCGCAATCACCATCCTTGCCCCCCCGGGGGACAATTGGATGGTGCATGTGGCCATCGAGCAGGTGACGCGGGGAGATGTTCTGGTGTTGGCCACAACATCGCCCTCGGATGCAGGCTATTTCGGTGACCTGCTTGCAACCTCGACGCAGGCCCGGGGGGGGGTGGGACTGATTATCGATGCCGGCGTGCGTGATGTGGCCGAGCTTGAGGCCATGAAATTTCCCGTCTGGTCGAAGGCCATCTGCGCGCAAGGCACCGTGAAAGAAACGCCGGGTTCGGTCAATGTGCCGATAATCTGTGCCGGAGCGCCGGTCAATCCCGGCGATGTAATTGTTGGAGATGACGACGGGGTTTGTGTTGTTCCTCGCGCAGATGCGGACAGCGTGCTGGCCCGGGCAAAAGCAAGACTGGTTGCCGAAGAGGAAAAACGCCAGCGCCTGCAAGAGGGAGAACTGGGACTGGACATTTACCGGATGCGTGAGCGACTGGCCAAGAAAGGCCTGAAATATGAGTGACGGTCTCCCTTGCATGTGGATGCGTGGCGGCACCTCCAAGGGCGCTTATTTTCTGGCTGACGACATGCCAGGAAATACGGCCGAGAGGGATGCGTTCTTGCTCTCAATCATGGGTTCTCCGGACCCGCGCCAGATTGATGGAATGGGCGGGGCCGACCCGCTGACATCAAAAGTGGCCATCGTCAAGAAGTCCGAGCGTGAAGGAGTTGATGTCGACTATCTGTTCGTGCAGGTGGCCGTGGAGGAGCCCCTGGTTACGGATGCGCAGAACTGCGGCAACATGCTTGCGGGGGTGGGTCCGTTTGCCGTCGAAAGGGGGCTGGTGGTGCCCGAAGAGGAGGTGACGCCGGTTGTAATTTTCATGGAAAATACCGGCCAGACCGCCACCGCCCTTGTACGGACACCCCATGGACGGGTCACCTATGAGGGGGATGCGAGAATTGACGGGGTGCCGGGAACTTCTTCTCCCGTGGAAATTGCCTTCGAGGACACTGCCGGTGCAAGTTGCGGTGCGCTTCTGCCCACCGGCTATGTCAAAGATCGAATTGAGGGCGTGGAGGTGACCCTTCTGGACAACGGCATGCCGGGTGTTATCATGCGCGCCGATGAAATGGGTATCGTTGGCACCGAGTCCCGTGAACAACTGGATGGCGATAGCGCGCTCAAGGCTAAGCTGGAGGCTATTCGCATCAAGGCCGGGCACCTGATGAACTTGGGGGATGTCACCGAAAAGACCATCCCCAAAATGACCATGGTCAGCGCCCCGGCAAATGGCGGTACAATCTCCACCCGCACGTTCATTCCTCACCGCTGCCATTCTTCCATCGGTGTTCTTGGCGCGGTGAGCGTTGCCACCGCCTGTCTGATCAAGGGCTCGGTTGCCGCTGACCTTGCCAGAATCCCGGGTGGCAATCCAAAGTCCATCAGCGTCGAACACCCCATCGGGGAAACGACCATCATTGTCAGGCTTGATGAAGCCGGAGAGGTCGCCAGCGCCGGAGTTCTGCGCACAGCCCGCAAACTGTTCGACGGCACCGTATTCTCTCGCAGGCGGGGCGAAGATGATGGATAGAGTTTATCTTCCCTTCGACACCAATCCCTCCGTTCCCGCCTATTCTGCGCCCCCCGGCGCGGTTGATGCCCATTGTCATGTTTTTGGTCCCGGGGAGCGCTTCCCCTTTGCGCCCGCCCGGAAATACACGCCCGTTGATGCGCCCAAGGAAAAGCTGTTCGCCCTGCGCGAACATCTTGGCCTCTCGCGCAATGTCATAGTGCAGGCTTCCTGCCACGGGACTGACAATGCGGCCCTGGTTGATGCGCTCAACGCCGCTGGGGACCGTGCAAGAGGTGTGGCGGTGGTATCTGAGGACGTTGCTGACAAGGAGCTTGTTGCCTTGCACAGGGCCGGGGTGCGTGCCGTCCGTTTCAACTTCGTCAAACGGCTGGTTGATGTTGCGCCCGAGACAGTGTTGCTCGGCATTGCGCGCCGTGTTGCCAAGCTTGGCTGGCATATCGTTGTCTATCTGGAGGCGGCGGACCTTGCCGGGCGTATTCCATTCCTTGAAAAGCTGCCTACGATTGTCGTGATTGACCATATGGGGCGCCCCGACATCTCAAAGGGAGCGGGGCACAAGGATTTCAAGAGCTTTGTCAGCCTGCTTGCAGAGAACAAGAATTTCTGGACCAAGGTTTCCTGTCCCGAACGCCTTTCACTGCAGGGGCCGGGCACCGGAGAAACCCCTGATTATGCAGATGTGGTGCCCTTTGCCCGCACGCTTGTGGAACGTTTCCCCGACCGGGTGCTCTGGGGCACCGACTGGCCACATCCCAACATGAGATCTCACATGCCCGACGATGGCGCACTGGTTGATTTCATTCCCCTGATTGCACAGGACGAAACAACACAAAAGGCGCTGCTGGTGGATAACCCCATGCGCCTTTACTGGGCCGAGCACCCCGAAAAACAAGGAGCGAACTGATGGAACCTGAAGACTTCGACCATCATACCCCCATTGAAGGGACCACCCTTTTTGACGGCGAAATGGCCATGATCGGCTATGCGCTCAACAAGATGTGTTATTCGTTCAACAATGCTGAAGCGCGCGAGCAGTACCTGGCTGACCCGGAGGCGTATTTCGAGAAATTCGGTCTTAACGAAGCCCAGAAACAGGCCTGCCGGAACAAGAATGTTCTGGAGATGATTGCTGCGGGCGGGAACATTTATTATCTGGCCAAGCTTGCGGGTATCTACAAACTGAACATGCAGGATATCGGTGCCCAGCAGACCGGCATGAGCGTGGAGGATTTCAAGGAAAAACTCAGAAGGGCGGGTGACTGATATGGCAACTATTCTCGGTGGACTGACCACTTCGCACATTCCCGCCGTTGGCAACGCCATTGCCCGCGGGCTGAAGGATGACGAATACTGGAAGCCTTTTTTTGATGGCTATCCCCCAATCCATGCGTGGCTGGAAAAACACAAACCCGACGTGGCCATAAACATTTACAACGACCATGGGCTGGGGTTTTTTCTGGACCAGATGCCCACTTTTGCCATTGGCGCCGCCCATGAGTACATAAATGAAGACGAGGGATGGGGCATACCGGTTCTTCCCCCTTTTCCTGGCGATGCGAAACTTTCCTGGCACATCATCGAGGGCATGGTTGAAGACGAGTTCGACATCACCTCATGTCAGGAACTGGCAGTGGACCACGGCTTTACGGTGCCCATGCAATTGTTCTGGCCCGGTCTTGGCGATAATCCGGACATGCCACGCGCAATCCCCATCAGCGCCAACACAGTTCAGCACCCCATACCAACGTTGAAGCGGGCGCTTGATTTTGGCAAGTCGCTGGGGCGGGCAATCCGTTCCTATCCTGAAGACATCAAGGTTGTGGTGCTGGGCACGGGGGGGCTTTCTCACCAGCTAGACGGGGAGAGGGCCGGATTCATCAACAAGGAATTTGACCAGATGTGCATGGAGAAAATCGTTACCGATCCGGAGGAACTGACAAAGATTTCCAGGCGCGAGCTTGTGCGCCAGGCCGGTGCCCAGGGAACCGAGTTTCTCATGTGGATGATGATGCGGGGCGCTCTGGGTGAAAAGGTCCGGCCCCTGCACCAGAACTATCATATTCCCATCTCCAACACCGGCGCCGGAACAATGATGCTTGAGTGCGTCGCGTAGGCACGAGAATTCTGACAAGGAAATAGCTGATGAAAACCCAGGTTGGCATTATTGGCGGTGGCCCGTCCGGTCTGTTGCTTTCGCAACTCCTGCATGTTCAGGGTATTGACAATGTGGTGCTGGAAAAACACACGCGAGACTATGTTCTGAGCCGCATTCGCGCCGGAGTTCTGGAACATGGTTTTGCTGATCTGATGCGCGAGGCCCGATGCGGGGAGCGCATGGACGCAGAGGGGGAAATCCACGACGGTTTCGAAATCGCCCATGAGGGCAGGCGTGACCGGATCGACCTGAAAGGCCTGACGGGGGGAAACTCGGTGATCGTCTACGGGCAGACTGAACTGACCCGTGACCTTTATGATGCGCGGGAAAAAATGGGGGGATTGGTTGTTCATGAAGCACTTGATGTGCAGCCCCACGACATCGGCACAGACAGCCCCTATCTGACCTATGAGCAAGAGGGTGAGAAAAAGCGCCTTGATTGTGAGTATATTATCGGGGCGGATGGCTTTCACGGCGTGAGCCGGAAATCCATTCCCAAAGGCAAAATAAGAGAGTTCGAGCGGGTATATCCCTTCGGGTGGCTTGGGGTTCTCTCTGAGACGAAACCGGTATCCCCCGAGTTGATATATGCCCGGCACGAGCGCGGTTTTGCGCTTTGCTCGCTGCGCTCGCAGGTGTTAAGCCGCTACTATATTCAGGTGCCCCTGAGTGACACAACGGACCAATGGTCAGATGATGCGTTCTGGGAGGAACTTAAACTGCGTTTGCCTGAAGATGTTTCGGCAAAACTTGAAACAGGTCCCTCCATCGAGAAGAGTATTGCGCCATTGCGCAGTTTTGTGGCCGAGCCCATGCGCTATGGAAACATGTTTCTGGCCGGGGACGCCGCCCATATCGTGCCGCCTACCGGCGCGCGCGGGCTTAATTCAGCGGCCTCGGATATCTATTACCTCTATCACGCCATGCGCGACCGCTACAAAAAAGGTGACGACAGCGGGCTTGAGGCGTACTCCGCCAAAGCGCTGGCGCGGGTATGGAAGGGGCAACGGTTCTCCTGGTGGATGACCATGCTGTTGCACAAATTTCCGGAAAACGCTCCTTTTGACCAGAGATTGCAGGAGACCGACCTGGATTATCTGCTCTCTTCGGAAGCCGCGATGGCCTCTCTGGCCGAAAATTATGTGGGGCTTGCATTTTAGCAATGCCTGTTCCGTTTCCGCGCCGCTATGCCGGGCGCCCAATTAACAAGGAAAGCGATCAATGAGCCAGTCAGCCAGGAAGGGCCTTGCATTTGACGAACCGGGCCGGGGCAGGGTTTACGATAATATTCTGGAAACAATCGGAAACACCCCCCTCATACGGGTGGCAAAGCTGGCGGAGCAAACGGGGTGCCAGGGAGATGTTCTGGTCAAAGTGGAATCGTTCAATCCGGTTTCCAGTGTCAAGGACCGGATTGCAATCGGCATGCTTGAGGCGATGGAGGCCGCTGGCACCATCGGGCCGGGAAGCGTGATAGTGGAGCCGACCTCGGGCAACACCGGGGTTGGTCTGGCATTTGCCTGTATCGCCAAGGGGTACAGATGTATTTTGACCATGCCCGACAGTTTTTCCATCGAGCGACGCAAGCTGATGCAGTTTCTGGGGGCCGAACTGGTTCTCACCCCGGCAGCTGAGGGCATTCACGCCACCATCGCCAAGGCAAGGGAAATTGTCGCCAACACAAAGAACGCGGTAATGCCCTGGCAGTTCGGCAATCCGGCAAATCCCGGCTTTCACCGCAAGACGACAGCCGAAGAAATCTGGAATGACACAAGTGGAAATGTCGATGCGGTGGTTATCTGCGTGGGTACCGGGGGCACGCTTACCGGTGTTGGTGAGCGGCTCAAGGAGTTGAAAGGTGACATCAGGGTGATTGCCGTGGAGCCCGAAGACAGCCCGGTCTTATCCGGGGGAGAGCATTCCCCCCATATGATCCAGGGGATCGGAACCGGTTTTATTCCCGATATTCTGAATACCGAAATCATCGACGAAATTCTTCTGGTGAGCAATGACGAGGCCATTGAAACCTCCCGCAAGCTGGCGGCTGTCGAAGGCATACCCACCGGCATTTCGTCCGGCGCGGCGCTGGCGTGCGCGCTTCGATTGGCAAAGCGCGACGACATGAAGGGCAAGTCGATTGTGGCGCTACTGCCGGACAGTGCGGAGCGTTATATTTCAACCGTGTTGTTTGATGGTTATGGCGAATAGAATTCTGGCGGTGCCTTGGAACGCTGGAAGGGGTGGTATGTCATGAATCTGGAGATTGCGGATATCGACCATCTGATGCTCAGCGTCAGGGATAGCGAAAAAGCGGGAAAGGTGTTCGCCAGAATGGGGTTCACTATCACCCCTCGCGGGCAGCTTCCCGGAATGAGTAACCATCTGGTGTGTTTTTCTGATGGTAAGACCCCAAAGCCGAACTTTGTGGAGTTCATGTCGCTTGATGTGCCCGAGGAGGCCCCCCCTGCAATGGCGGCGGCTTTGCGCATTCCGGACCGTCCGGTTCTGCTGGTTGCAGCAAGCAATGACGCTCAGGCCACACAGGAGGACCTGGAGGCCGCAGGTCTTAAGGTCTCGCCGGTGCTTGAAAGCGGGCGGATCTGGGAGTTGCCCGGCGGGGAGGTTCTTGAATTCTCGTTTTCGATTGTCCTGCCGGAGGGGGGGCAGGCGCCGTTCTACTGGATTGCCTGCCAGCACAAAACACCCCAACACTATCTGCGCCCTGAGTTTGTCTCCCATGAGAATGGCGGTTTCGCGTTAACGAAGATTATTGCCGTTGCGGACGATCCGGTTTTGGCGGCGGACCACTTTTCGAAATTCTGGAACATGCCTCTGAAAAAAGAGGGCGAGCTGGGGCCCACCATTGTTTGTGGAGAGCGGGTCGGTCTGCACGTTTACTCCCCTGAAAGTTTCAGGAAGGACTTTGGGGGTATTTCTCCGAGCCGCAACGAAAATCACATCGCAGGATTTGGTGTCAGCGTTGCGAGCCTTGAGGGGCTGGAAGCTCACCTGAAAGGCAACGGGTTCGCGCCTGGCAGAATCAAAAATGGTCTGGTGCTGGACCCTGTTGAGGCATGCGGGTGTCTGGTGGTGTTTGAAGCCAACTGACGGGCGGGGCTTGCCGGCGCATCCCCGGTGTGGGTCAGCCTGTTGACAAACCAAGGAGGAGAAACCAATGAAACCCCGACTAAAAGAGGCCTTCGAGGCGGAAATGGCATTGGGAAAACGCCATTTCTCCCGGAAACAGTTCAAGGAGGCATTCAGTTGTTTCGAGCGCGCTCATGTGCTTGGGCAGTTTCATGTTCTGCCGCACTTTCGCACTCACCTGTGGATGTTTTTAATCGGGCTTCGAACCGGGAACCTGAATGAGATTGCCGGCCAGCTGCTCAGGATGCCACTTGGAATCGTTGGTTCCGCCTTGGGCAAGGTGCCCAAGGGAAATACAGGAGGCGCGAACGTGAAACTGAGCAGCACCATGCCAATACCCGACGATCTGAAACAATATCTGGAGGAAAGCGAGCCGGAGAAATGAGCAAAACTACGCTGGAAAAGTCAAAAGGGAACTCCCCTTCAATGCTTGAACTGCGCCGCATTGAAGCGGCGATATTGCGTGACGTTTATCAGGTGGTGCTGGAGCGCAGCGGAAAAGAAGAGGCCGCGGCTACTGTCGCCGAAGCGGTGTCCAGGTCAGCAATTGCGCAAGGCAAGGGGATGCGCGCGCAATTGGGCCGCAAGCCGGATTTGGAGGATTTTGCCGGGCTGATGCCTTTGTGGGAGGCTGAAGGGGCTCTGGAAGTTGAAATGCTTCACCAGGGGCCGGGCCGCCTTGATTTCAACGTCAAACGTTGCCGTTTTTCCGAAATGTACAGGGAAATGGGACTTGGCGAAATCGGGCATCTGCTTTCCTGCAACCGCGATGCTGAATTTTGCGTGGGGTACAATCCGGATATGAAACTCACGCGCACCGGGACAATCATGCAAGGGGCCGGGCATTGCGATTTCCGATACCGGCTGGAGAGCAAGAGTTAAACCGTTTCCTGTTTGGATTGCACCATTGTGACGGAGCGTTTTTTGTGACAGGACCAAGCGAAGAAAGAAGAGGATATCGGGATATGGCCAAAAGACTTCGCGCCGGTATTGGCGCAAAAGGGCCCGTCCCTTTTGGGTTTCAGATTGGCGGATGTCCAGAGCCAAACCGGTCTTGCCCGATAACAAATATCGCGCTTCGCCCGTTTCAGCACTGGCCCATCCCGCCAATCATGAAACAGAATTGATTCAATCTAAACATGAAGCGGTCTGGCGCCGGAAAGACGAATACTCAAAGCTTGTCGACGTTGGCGCGCATGCGGCGGATTACGCGCAGGAAAACTTCCAGATCCTCGGGGTCGACACCTCGGACCAGCTTGCGCTCCCGTTCGAGCGCAACTTCAAGAATTCGGTCGTGGAGCTTGTATCCCTTGCGGCTGAGCCACCATATTTTGCGCCGCGGATCGGCGGAGGAAGCTTCAAACTCGACGAAATCCTGTTCCCAGAGATTTCGCAAAGCGCGGCTCGTGCCGGACTTATCCAGATAGATAACTTCGCACATGCGCGAAGCGGGGATTCTTGGTTCAATCGCCAGCATGGAGACAACACGCCATTCGACGATGCCTACTCCAAACATTTCCAGATAATGCTTTGAGGCTCCCCGGGTCAGGGCATTGTTGACGGCGGAAAGGAAATAGGGCGTGTAGGTGGAAATGTCGACAATCCGGCGGCCCCGATATTCCCGGGTGGGGCTGGACAACCGCCCTTCAGGGCACAACTCCCGCTCAACTTTATCCGGGGTCTGAAACTGTTTCTCTTTGAGCAAAATCTGTCAACCCGTTCTGGTTTTCTCCCTGGCAAGCCGGCGCAGATCAAAACCGCTAGATTCAAAATCCTTGAAGGAAACCTTATCCCGCCCGGAAAGAATTTTTCGAGCGGTCATATGGTCGCTGGCATTGTTGACGGTTTCCGCGCCGATGAACTGACTATCTTTGAACGCAAGCACTGTCAATTTTTCCGGGCTGTCACTCTGGCAGACATGCCACTGGTCGGCCGGTCCGGTCAGCCCGGCAATCTGCAACTTTGTGCCTGCCTGATCGCTCCAGAACCAGGCAACTCTGTCATAGGCTTGCGGTTGGGCTCCTTTTTGTCCGGCAATGTTTTTGGCCACGCATTTTGCCTGATCCAGTGCATTCTGGACCGATTCGATACGAACGAGCCGGTTGGAGGCGGCATGGACAAACGAGGCACAGTCCCCGATGGCAAATATATCAGGGTCGTCGGTGCGCAAGTGCGCGTCAACCCGAATGCCGTTTTCAACAGCAAGTCCTGCCTCCTGTGCTATCGCGATGTCCGGGACAACTCCAGCGCAGACAACAACGAGGTCGGCGTTTAGTCTGGTGCCATCCGACAAGGTGAGCGCTTCAACCTCTCCCTTCTTGTTTCCAGTCAGCGAAGTCACGCTTTCTTCCAGGTGAAATTCAACGCCGGAAGCGGCGTGCAATTGTTCGTAGTGGGCTGATATTGGTTTGGATACCGCTCGCGCCATTACCCTTGGTTCAAGCTCGATGATGGAAACCTCCAGGCCTTCTCCACGCAAAACACTTGCGACCTCCAGGCCGATAAATCCGCCACCGATCATAACGGCGCGTGAGGCGTTTTTGGCAGCGTGCCGAAGCAGGTCGGCATCCTTTAGTGTGCGCAGTTGCAAAACATTGGCAAGGCGGGTGCCCGGGATCGGCAGTTCGCGGTTTTTCGTCCCCAATGCCAGGACAAGCTTGTCATAGGCGATGGTGCGGCCGTCTTCCAGTTCCACTTCCTTGCGGTCCCGGTGTATGCGGGCCGCCCGGGCATTATCCCAGAGTTTAATCCGGTTCCTTTGAAAAAAATCGGCGTTGCGGAACAGCAGCCTCTGGGCGTCGGCATCGGCGAAATAAGTTTTTGAGAGGGGGGGGCGCTGATAGGGCAGCCCCGGCTCATCTCCAAACAATATTATTTCACCTTCAAATCCTTCCAAACGCAGGCTTGCGGCGGTCTGAAATCCGGCCTGACCGGATCCCACGATAACAACGGTCTGTTTTATCACTATTGCTCTTCCGGCAGGTGCACAACGATACCGTCTATATCAGGTCCAATTTTGATTTGGCAGGATAATCTGCTGTTTTTGCGTCTTTCCGAAGCCGTACATTCAAGCATCTCCTCTTCGCCCTCGGAACGCTGGGGGAGAGTGGTCAGATGGGGTTCTTCAACATAGACATGGCAGGTGGCGCACATCATAGCGCCGCAGCATTCGCCGACAATGCCATCGATTCCATCGGCAATTGCGGCCTGCATGAGATTGTCCCCGTCGCGGGCATCCAATGTGGTTTTGTTGCCATCGGCGTCGACAAAAGTGACTTTCGTCATGGTTACTCCATTGTTGGTGCAGCTGATGCGGGATGCCGTCAAAGACCGGCTAATGCGGTGTAAACGACAGGGGCATGCTATCCAGGGCGTGAATGGCGTTGTTGGGCCGCCAACGGGCCGGTGCGGTCAACTCGATCTTGCCAACCTTTTGGACAATCGCTGCCAGAACCGCGCCTACCTCGGCACGTGCCAGGTTTTGTCCCACACATCCATGGATCCCGGAGCCCATGGCCAGGTGGCCAGTGGGCCGGCGGTCAACGTCGAATTTCTCGGCGTGGGGCCAGCGTGTTTCGTCGCTGTTGGCAGCCCCCAGCACACACAGAATCTTGGTGCCAGCGGCAATGTCAACTCCACTGACCTGAGTATCCCTGTCTGTTGTGCGGCAGAAGGAGTGAACAGGAGAAGTAAAACGCAATACCTCTTCAAAGGCGGGGCGTAACAGTTTGGGGTTATCTTTAAGCTTTTCGTACTCCTGGGGGTTGGTTGCCAGACACCACAAGGCGCTGCCAATGCCGGTGACCGTGGTATCCACGCCCGCGGAAAGCAACGAACGCACCAGCATGCCCGCTTCGCCCTCGTTGATTTCCCCGGCATCGGCAGCGGCATATATTTCAGCGCCAAACCCCTCTTGTTCGAGGTTTTCCCTTTTGCATTGCTCGGTTATCCAGGGGACGATTTGGGGACCCATAGCCATGGCCTTGCGGCGCAGGTCATTGTCGGGGCCAAGGGCATTAAAGACCATTGCCCCATAGTCGATCAGGTATCTGCGATTGACTTTTTTCAGGCCCATGGCCTGGGGGAAAACATCTGTGGGGTAGACCTCGGCAAGTTCGGCAATGGCTTCAAAGCTGCCGCGCTCAAGCAATTCGTCGATCAGCTTGTCGGCCGCCGCCCGGAATTGCTCGCGCAGCGCGTTGGCTGCCTTGGGTGAGAGCACCCGGGCCATGACCTTGCGTGTCCGGCTGTGGGCGGGGGGGTCAACCTCCAGGATTATGCTCGGCGGACGCCAGGGTGTTTCCAGCTTGAAATCCTGCAGGCCAACGCCCCGCGAGGAGACGAAGCGCTCCCAATCGGAAAAAACCTCCTGGGTTTCCTGGTGACGACCGCAGGCCAAGATCGAGTAACGGGGAATGTAGACAAAAGGCCCCTTGGAGCGCAGTTCGGCATAATAGGCGTCCGGGTCAGCAAGGATTTCGGGGTCGTAGGGGTCCACATCCCACACGGGCACGCCGTGGGGTGGCTCGATGGCCACGTGACCTTCAATCATCTTCATCTTTGTTTCTCCCTGAACAATATGACTATGCCTCGGCCAGGCCCAGCCCCACATGGCGGTCAAGTATTTCCGGGTTTGCGCGCACATGTGCGGTTGCGCCCAGATATACAATTTCTCCGGCATCCAGAATCATCATGCGGTCGGAGAAGCGGAGCGCCAGTTCGGTGTGCTGCTCGACCAGAATGATGGTGTGGGCACCATCGGCGGCCAGTTGTTCAAACACTTCCATCAACATGTCACAGATTACCGGAGCCAAGCCTTCCATGGGCTCGTCCAACATCAGCAAATCCGGTTTTCCCATCAACGTACGCGCAATTGAGAGCATCTGCTGCTCGCCCCCGGAAAGCTGCGCGCCACTGTTTCTGCGACGTTCCTTCAGGCGGGGAAACATGGAAAATGCCTGTTCGAGACCGCCATTGCCTTTCTGGCCCGCCAACAGGTTTTCTTCAACGCTCAGGGTTGCAAATATATCGCGGGTCTGGGGCACCAGACCAAGGCCGCAAAGAGCGCGCTGGTGCGAGGGCATGGATTGAAGCGCCCTGCCGCGCAAATCAATAGCCCCCGCGTGCAGGTCGGTCAGCCCCATAATTGTCTTCAACAAAGTG
>DROE01000310.1 GCA_011322005.1 Devosia sp. | reverse complement strand
TTTTCGGCGGCGAGCTTTTTGTAGCTGACCCCGGGGGGCAGAAGGAACCGGTGCCCCCCTGGGAGCACCCGCTGGGCATCGCCAACCAGGGCGGGGAGGGGGGCAGGTTCACCCAGGCAAACTATCGCGCCGCGGGTCTTGCCGAGATGATGCGGGCTGTTCAGCAGGGCCGCAAAGCCCGCTGTTCCCTGGAGATTGCCCTGCACAGTCTCGAAGTGTTGACCGCTATCCTGAAGTCTGCTGAAACCGGCACGGTTGAGCACATCATAACCAGTTGTGAGCGCCCGCCGGCGCTTGGCCCCGAGGCTGCGCTGGCGTTCTTGCGCTGAAGTTTGTCTGAGGGTCGTCGGCATGGCCCAAAACAGGAATTTTGCTTATGGGTGAAAACGGAAAACGCCGCATTCGGCTGGGCATGGTTGGCGGGGGACAGGATTCTTTTATCGGCTATGTGCACCGCATCGCGGCGCGGCTTGATGGTGAATTTGAACTGGTCGCAGGAGCGCTCTCATCGCGCCCGGAGGTGGCGAGAGAATCAGCGCGGTTGCTTGGCATATCCCCGGAGCGCGCCTACACCGATTTTGAGGAAATGGCGCGGGTTGAATCGGGTCTTGAAAATGGCATCGAGGCGGTGGCGATAGTCACCCCCAACCATGTGCATTTTGGACCGGCAAAAGCATTCCTTGAAGCCGGTATTCATGTGATTTGCGACAAGCCGCTGACCTCCAGACTGGAGGAGGCGCTGGCGCTGGCTGAGGTCGTGCCAAAGAACAATGCAAAATTTCTGCTCACCCATAATTATACAGGCTACCCGTTGGTGCGGCAGGCCCGCGAGATGGTGGCGGGCGGCCTTTTGGGCAATATTCGTGTGATACAGGTGGAATACCCCCAGGACTGGCTCACCGAGGAAGTGCACAACAAGCAGGCCGACTGGCGCACCGACCCGGAAAAATCGGGCACCGGGGGCTGTGTGGGCGATATCGGCACCCATGCCTATAATCTTCTGCGTTTTGTTACCGGGCTTGAAACCGAGGCCCTGTGCGCCGATCTGGCCACTTTTGTGCCCGGGCGCATGCTCGACGACAATGTGCACATCATGTTGCGCTTCAAGGGCGGCGCCAAGGGCATGCTGTGGGCTTCGCAGGTTGCGCCGGGCAACGAAAACGCACTTAAATTGCGGGTTTACGGGGACAAGGGGGGGCTGGAATGGCGCCAGGAAAATCCCAACCAGATGTGGTTCAGCCCGTTTGGCAAACCCAGACAGCTCATCACGCGGGGAGGAGTGCCGGCCGGTGGCGGGGAGGGCGCTCCGGTCAGGATACCGGCGGGACACCCCGAAGGTTATCTGGAGGCCTTTGCAACGCTCTATTCAGAGTTTGCCGCTGTTATTCGCGCAGAAGAGGACGGGGCGCTGTTGCCCACCCTTGGCGACGGCGTGGAGGGCATGCGCTTTATCGTGGCCGCCGTGACTTCCAGCAACAATGACAGCCAGTGGACCGCCCTTGAATGAAAGCTGCGCAAGAAAGATGGCCCGCCGGGAGTGCCGGTCAGGCCAAAGCTCCTGATGCGCCGCTTTTATTCTTCATAGGTTCTGGACAGCGAATAGTCCGCATACCAGGTGAGGCTCTGTCCCGTTGCCTGAACGGTGGTTTCAATGGTCATGCGCATGGTATTGTCAGCCCGGTTGATGTCCAGTTGAATTTGGTTGGAGGCATTGGCATCGACAAATTCAGAACTGATTGAATCCGCGCTCTGTGTCGCCTCGGACCAGCCAAAATCAAACGTGTTGCCCTCCGGGTCGGCACCGATGACGTTGACACTCATCTCTGCGTCGCACAGACGGGTGTTGATCTGGGGCAATGCCTGGTTGGGTAAAATATTCACCCATTCGCTGAAGGTGCAGGCGGCAAGCGCACTTCCGGTTGAGAACAGGGAGGTGGCCACAAAAGCCGTTGCCATCAGGACGCCGGAAAATACGGATTTCTGCATGGTTTAGTCCCTTCGTTGTTAAACAATTGACAGACGGAAAAACTCCAACTCCGCGCACTTCAGCGGTGCCCGGGAAAGCTCAGCCGTTGGCGCAAAAGCTGGCCCTTTCAACCTGAATGTACACTGAACATGTCGTTAATGTGAAGTTTGGACGGATTTCAGTGAGTCCAGGGGGTCTTGCGGTCGTGCTGGAAATTGTCCGTGTAGACAGAGCGCTTGGGCGTTGCTTGGTGGGCAGGCTGAACGCGATAGGCCAGCCCCTGACGCTTTGCGTATTCCTCGGCCTCTTCTAGCGAATTGAACTTGAGCCGGACCTGGGTGTCCATATCCGAAGAAGAGGTGTAGCCCATCAACGGTTCAATCTGGCGCGCAGCGGTGCGCTCGTGCACCAGAACCCAGTGTTTTGTTTTGCCTTTGCCCGACTGCATGGCATTGCGCGAAGGTCGGTAAATTATTGCACTCATCGGCATAACCCCCGGGGTTTGTTGGCCGTTCAATTCAAACGCGTTGGTCGGGGTAGCAGGATTCGAACATGCGACCCCTGGTTCCCAAAACCAGTGCTCTACCAGGCTGAGCTATACCCCGAAACGAAACGCCTTTCAGATTGCCAATACACATTCTTGTGGGCAAGGGCAAGCACCGCTGAACAGTGCAGGCTGGTGGTTGACCTCTCCCCCTGATATGGGCCATGCATCAAACCCATGTTGTACCGTTATTTGAACCCCAATGAACTCTGGCCGTTTGGTCTTGATAAGGGGCGCGCCCCTCAGTTTGTTGCGCTGGCCCTGCTGATTTTTGCGGTCTCTGCCCTTCTTGATTCGCCGGTCACCTTATGGGTTGCAGGGCTGCCTGAGGCTGTACGCGCACCATTCTATTATATCACACGCGCGGGAAAGTCCGACTGGAACCTGCTGCCAACGCTGCTGGTGGCGATTGGCGCTGGTGTTGCCGCCCGATACTGGCTGCACGGGACGGCCAAAGTCAAAGCGCGCACCGTCGCTTCGGTGTCGGCATTTCTGTTTGCCGGTGTCGCCGTACCCGGATTGGTGGCCAATCTTGTCAAGAGGGGTCTGGGACGCTCCCGCCCGGTCAATTTCGAAGAGAACGGGGTGTTCTCGTTTGACCCGGTATTCAACGACTGGACCTTCCAGTCCTTCCCCTCGGGCGATACTACGACGATTTTTGCTTTTGCCATGGTGGTGCTGTTTTTTTTCCCGCGCGCCTTTTGGTGGATGCTTTTTGGTGCGGCGCTGGTGGGGCTGTCGCGCATCATGGTTGGGGTTCATTTCCCAACGGATGTATTCGGCGGTGTGCTGCTGGGCATTCTCGGGGCCTATTGGGTGAGGAATTTCTGCCTGAAACGAGATTGGCTGTTCTGTCAGGATTCAGAGGGCAAAATTGTGCCAAACCTTTGTTGGCCTGCTGGCGACAAGCGTGTCTTGTGAAAGGGCTCAGCCCATCGCCGAGCGGTAGCGCCTCAGTCCGGCATCAAGGTCATCTTTGAGGTCTTCGATGTCCTCGAACCCGATATGGATACGAATCAACTGCTCGTCCTTGTCCGGGGCGGTGACGGTGCGGTTTTCCGACAGGTCGACCGGCAGGATGAGGCTTTCATATCCGCCCCAGGAATAGCCGATACCGAACAGGTTCATGCCATCGAAAAGCGCGGCAAGCGCCGCCTGCGGAGCGCGCGGAATGGCAAAGCTGAACAGGCTGCCCGAGCCTGAAAAATCGCGGGCGAACAGCGCATGGTCCGGGTGCGTCGCAAGGGCAGGGTGCAACACCCGTTTTACAAGCTCATGGTTTTCAAGCCAGCGGGCGACCTCAAGGGCGCGGGGCCGGTGTTCGCCCATGCGGATGGCCAGCGTGCGCAAACCGCGCGCAGCAAGGAAACAATCATCCGCCGCCGCGCACAGGCCGAACTGGTAATGTGTTTCATGCAGTTGGTGCCAGTATTTCTCGTTGGCGGTGATCGTGCCAAGGCTGGCGTCGGAATGGCCCACAAACATCTTTGTGCCCGCATGCACGACAATATCTGCTCCGAGTTCAAGAGGTTTGTAAAACAGGGGCGTCGCCCAGGTATTGTCGGCGATGATTGCGATGTCACCTTGGCCCCTGGCAGAGGAAATTGCAGGCAGGTCCTGAATTTCAAAAGTCAGGGAACCGGGACTTTCAACCAGAATTGCCCTGGTGTGGGGTTTGAGAAGCGAGGAAATCCCTTTGCCGATCCGGGGATCATAATAGCGCACGGATACACCCATGCGTGTGAGGAAGGTGTCGCAGAACTTGCGGGTTGGCTCATAGGCGCTGTCGGTAACCAGAACATCGTCTCCGCTTGAAAGCACGCTTGTCAGGGCGCAGGAAAGGGCTGAGAGACCCGAGGGTGTCAGCCTCGTTCCCTTCCCACCTTCCAGTGCTGTAACAATCTCTTCAACGGAGCGGGAGGAGGGATTGCCCGTGCGGCCATACAGATAGGGTTGGGAACGTTCCTGCAGGGTTTCAAGGTCTGGAAACAAAATGGTCGATGCGCGCGAAACCGGCGTGTTCACCAGCCCATGCTGTTCGTCCGGTCGGCGCCCCAGATGGGTAAGCAGGGTTTCACGGTTCAGCGGGTTTCTTTTTGAAGATGCCATTTTGCCGTTCTTTGTCTTTGAAAGCATTTTTGAGGGGGCCGACCGCGCACGGGCCCTTTTTTTGCGCCATCGTCCAGGCCGGCTACCCCGTCAGGCAAGGCTAGCGCGAATAAATTGCAGCGGCCAGCGCCTTCTTACTGGCGATAAATGATAACCGGCACTGGTATGCTAGTATGGATAGCGCCGGATTGTTGCAATTTCTGCCTCGTTCGGCGGCGGATTAACGATTTTGAACGAAAAAACACAATCCATCCGGTCTCATTACCCGGAAGTGCTTGACCTTTTGGTAAATAAAAGTTTGTGTGCACTCCAGCACCAATTCTGCCATCAAAAGGCCGGAAGGTGCAAAGACCGGGGAGGGGTCGTTTGATTTTGGTCTACGCCGTTTCCCGGATTCATGAATGTTTAGGAAACAAAAGGCGATCTAATGCAAAAAAAGCTTCTCTTAGCAGCGCTGGCAGCCACCTTTGGCATGTCTGCGACGGCGTCATATGCTGCGAGCCACGGTGCTGGTACCCTTCAGGCTGTTATGGACAAGGGATTTGTTCAGTGCGGCGTGACCGGGGGTGTTCGCGGGTTCTCGGCCCCCGATGAAAACAACAACTGGACGGGTCTTGAGGTTGACTTCTGCCGCGCACTTGCAGCCGCGATCTTTGACGACGCGGACGCAGTTCGTTACACACCTCTGACATCAACCGAACGTTTTGCCGCTCTGTCCTCCGGTGAAATCGACGTTCTTTCCCGCACCACCACATGGACCATGACCCGCGATACTTCGCTGGGCATCAACTTTGTCGGTGTAATGTTCTATGATGGTCAGGGCTTCATGGTTCGCAAGTCGGACGGCATCACCTCTGCTCTTGAACTTGGTGGCGCATCGGTATGTATCGAAGCCGGTACCACAACCGAGTTGAACGCCGCCGACTATTTCTCTTCCAACAACATTGACGTGAACACCGTTGTTTTTGAAGAGCAGGACGAAGTGCTCAAGGCCTACGAAGATGGCCGTTGTGACGTTTACACAACTGACAGCTCCGCACTGGCTGCCGAGCGCCTGAACCTTGAAGACCCCGATGCTCATCTGATCCTGCCCCAGATCATCTCCAAAGAGCCTCTTGGTCCATCAGTCCGTCAGGGTGATGATGGCTGGTTCAACCTGAACCGCTGGGTTTACTTCCTGCTTCTCAATGCTGAGGAACTGGGTGTAACGCAGGCCAATGTCGATGACATGCTGGCCTCGGACAACCCGGCCATCAAGCGTCTTCTGGGCGTTGAAGGCACCTATGGCGAGTTGATCGGCGTTTCCAACGACTGGGGCTACCGGATCATCAAGGCTTTGGGCAACTACGGCGAAATGTACGAGCGCCATGTAGGGCCAAACACTGAAATCGGCATTGAGCGCGGTGTGAACGCACTGTGGACAGATGGCGGCATTCAGTATGGACCTCCGGTGCGCTAGGAACTGAAAACAAGCTCGAACCTCGGAAGGCTTTTTTGTGAGCTTTCCGGGGTTTTCGTATGAAGAATCAAGAAAAACAAGAATGACTTTTATCGGAAGAGGGGTGGCTTAGGTATGGCTTCCGAAAATGACCTGAAAAGTTCCAGGATATCTGACGCTCCAGCAAAGGCCTCACTGGTAAATGATCCCAAGGTCAGGGCGATTTTCTATCAGTTCTTGCTGCTGGTGGGTGTAGTCTGGTTTTTCGTTTACATATTTGGCAATCTCAATGCCAACAGAGCGAGCCAGAATATCAGGACCGGGTTCGATTTTTTCAGCAATACATCCAGCTTTGAAATCGGATTCACGCTGATTCCTTACGACCGCGCTTCAACGTTTGCCGACGTGTTGCTTGTAGGTCTTCTTAACACTCTTCTGGTATCGGTGATCGGCATTGTACTGGCGACCATTCTGGGTTTTGCTCTTGGAATCGCCCGGCTTTCTTCCAACTGGATATTGGCGCGGCTGGCGACCATTGTAGTTGAGACCCTGCGCAATATTCCGCTTCTGCTGCAAATGTTCTTCTGGTATTTCGGTGTGCTCAAGCTCATGCCAAACGTTAAGCAGAGTCTTGAACTTCCACTCTTTATTGTTTTTAACAATCGCGGCATTGTCACGCCCGAGCCTCTGTTTTCAGACAATTTTGGTATTGTTTGGACAGCGCTGCTCGTTGCGATCATTGCCAGCTATTTTGTCACACGCTGGGCCAAGGCGCGCCAGGACGCGACGGGTATCCGTCCTCCCGCTGCACGAATTAACACCGCCCTGGTGATTGGGTTTGTGGCCATAGCTTGGCTTGCTTCCGGCGCCAGTCTCGACTGGTCAATACCGGTGCTCCAGGGCTTCAATTACAAGAACGGCATCCATATTCCCCCCGAATTTCTTGCTTTGCTCTGGGCGCTCACTCTCTACACGGCCGTGTTTATTGCCGAGATTGTCCGTGCGGGAATTCTGGCAGTTCCAAAGGGGCAGTCAGAGGCCGCACAGTCGCTGGGCCTGAAAGAGGGCGACCGGCTGAAGCAGGTGGTCATTCCTCAGGCATTGCGGGTTATTGTCCCGCCGCTGACATCACAATATCTGAATCTGACCAAGAACTCTTCGCTCGCCGTTGCCATCGGATATCCCGAGTTGGTCAGCGTGTTCATGGGGACGTCGCTCAACCAGACCGGGCAGGCGGTCGAGGTGGTTCTTGTGACCATGTTGATTTACCTTGCGCTTTCATTGATCACATCCGCATTTATGAACTGGTACAACGCGCGCATAGCGTTGACGGAGCGATAGGAGAAGAGACATGGCAGATACGACGAAAAACTCAGCGCTCTATGTCCGCTCCGAAATGGCACCGGATATGCCGCCTCCCGTCAGAACGCAAGGGGTGGTTGGCTGGCTGCGGGCAAACATGTTCAGTTCCGTGGGCAATTCGATCCTCTCGCTTTTGAGCATCTATGTTATCTACCTGGCAGCGACGGGTATTTACAATTTCACGATTGTCAACGCAATCTGGCAAGGCGATGGCGGTGCGGTATGCCGGGTAGAAAATGTTGGTGCCTGCTGGCCCTATGTGGGAAACCGGCTGACATTCTTCATTTATGGCTTTTATCCCGATACTGAATATTGGCGGCCCAACCTGGCTTTTGCCATCGGCGGTATTTTGCTTTTTCTGCTGGCAACGCCCCAGATTCCGGGCAAGATAATTTGGGGGGTCCTGTTTCTGGTGGTGTACCCCGTCATCACCTTTTTCCTCGTCCATGGCGGGGGGTTTACCGGCTTGGAGGCAGTGCCTACCGAAAAATGGGGCGGCTTGATGCTGACCTTGGTGGTAGCGGTGACAGGCATCGTTGCCTCATTCCCGATCGGCGTAGTTCTGGCGCTGGGGCGCCGTTCAAAAATGCCCTTGGTCCGTTCGGTCTGCGTTGTTTTCATCGAGCTGTGGCGTGGTGTTCCGCTGATCACGGTTTTGTTCATGGCCAGTGTGATGCTGCCCCTGTTCCTTCCCGAGGGAACCAATTTTGACAAGCTGGTGCGGGCGCTGGTGGGCGTCACCCTGTTTACCGCGGCCTACACCGCCGAGGTGGTGCGCGGCGGGTTGCAGGCCATTCCCAAAGGCCAGTTTGAGGCAGCAGATGCTCTGGGTTTGAACTATTTCCAGGCGACGATGCTGATCACCTTGCCCCAGGCGCTCAAGATCGTCATTCCCGGCATCGTCAACAACTCAATATCCCTGTTCAAGGATACAACTCTGGTATCGATTGTGGGACTTGTTGATTTGTTGGGCGCTGTAAGGGCGGGTACGGCGACCGGCACCTGGAGCGCACCTACAATTCCGGTGACGGGCTACTTGTTTGCCGCCACCATTTTCTGGGTATTCTCATTCGCAATGTCCCGTTATTCCCAGTATATGGAACGACGTCTGGACACGGGTCACAAAAGTTAGGAGTTGGTTATGGCCGACGCAGCACAGCCAAAAATGCACATTTCGGAAACAGAGGTGGCGGTTGAAATAACCAACATGGCCAAATGGTTTGGGGATTTTAACGTGCTCAAAGACATAAACTTCAAGGTGATGAAGGGGGAAAGGATCGTAATTGCCGGCCCATCAGGGTCGGGAAAATCAACTCTTATCCGCTGTATCAATCGTCTTGAAGAGCACCAGCAGGGCCATATTGTGGTCAACGGCATTGAACTGACCAGTGACCTGAAAAAAATTGATGAAGTGCGGCGCGAGGTGGGGATGGTATTCCAGCATTTTAACCTGTTCCCTCATCTCACGATTATGCAGAACCTTACGCTGGCGCCGGTCTGGGTGCGCAAAATGCCCAAGGCTGAAGCGGACGAGATCGCCATGCATTATCTGGAACGGGTGAAGATACCAGAACAAGCCGACAAATACCCCGGGCAATTGTCCGGCGGCCAGCAGCAGCGTGTGGCTATTGCCCGCTCACTCTGCATGAATCCTGAAATCATGCTGTTCGACGAGCCAACCTCCGCGCTGGATCCCGAAATGATCAAGGAAGTGCTCGACGTTATGGTCAATCTGGCCGAAGAGGGCATGACCATGCTGTGCGTTACCCACGAAATGGGGTTTGCACGCCAGGTTGCCAACCGCGTGATGTTCATGGATCAGGGCCAGATAATCGAACAGAACGAACCCGAGGAATTCTTTTCCAATCCGCAGCACGAGCGCACCAAGCTGTTCCTCAGCCAGATCTTGCACTAGCACCATGGTGGCTTCGCATTTTTCGGGCTGACAGGTGCCGTGGGCAAGCCGCCCAGCGCTCTTTTCCCAACCAGTTTTGCGGCACCGGGGTATACTGTATATTTTAGTGAAAGAAAGCTCTGACCGCTTGACCCGGGCACCGGCACTGCCACATTATGCGCTGGTGTTGGGGCGCATGGCGGCGGTGTGTAGAACTTTGTCGTTGGAGGAAATGTGAGAGACGCCTCAACAAGCTGCACGATCGGCAAAGCCTTTTGGGTGCTGTTCGTTCTGCTCTATCTGGTTGCTCCGGCGCAGGCCCAGACCCTTGAGAAGATAAGGGAGCGGGGCTTTCTCACATGTGCTGCATCAAACTCTCTGCCCGGTTTTTCACAACAAGACGAGGATGGCGTCTGGACGGGATTTGACGTGGACATATGCCGCGCAATCGCCGCTGCAACGCTTGGCGATGCCAACCAGGTTGAATTCATATTGTTGCCCGGAGAGAGTCGGTTTGCTTCACTGCAAACCGGTGCCGTTGATGTTGTGGCGCGCAGTGCCTCCTGGACCCTCAGCAGAGATTCCCGGTTTGGCGCTCGCTATGTGGCCACCAGCTACTTTGATGGTCAGTCTTTCCTTGTTCGACAGGAACTTGGCCGGGTTTCCGCTTTTCAGTTGACAGACCTTTCTGTCTGTGTGGCTGATCGCGACGACGACCTGGCCGACATGCGGGCATTCTTTTTCAACAATCAGGCTGTCTACGAAGAGCGTATCTATGAGGACCGGCAGGATCTGAGCGTTGCCTATCAGGCAGGTCTTTGTGATGCCATCAGCGCACCGGCAAGTTTTTTGCAAGCAGTACGTCGGGCGCTTCCCGACCCCGGAATGCACCGTATCATGCCCGAACTTATCTCAAAGGCGCCTTACGGGCCCACGGTCAGAAATGGAGACGACCAATGGGCCAATATCGTGCGCTGGACCTTGTTTGCACTGGTTGCCGCTGAGGAGTCCGGCGTTACATCCACCAATCTGGACTCCATGCTTTCTTCGCGCACGCCGGCGATCCGAAGGTTGCTGGGCCAGGAACAGGATTTCGGCAAGGCTCTTGGTTTAGATAAGGAGTGGATGCTCAATGTCATCCGTTCAGTGGGTAACTACCGCGAAATATTCGAGCGCCACTTCGGGGCCCAGACCGGGGCGGCGATGGTGCGGGGCCCGAACGCGCTGTGGTCCCGGGGTGGACTGCTTTATGCGCCACCCGTCCGCTGAGCGCTTCGTCGGTGCTTTTGTCCGCGCTAGACCGTCTTGCCACTTGCATCGACAACCGGGCAGTCCGGTCTGCTACCCCACTCGGCCCATGAGCCGTCATAAACACGCATGGCATTAACTCCAGCGGCCGCAAGCGCAAGGTTTAGGATGGGAGCGGTCACGCCCGAACCGCAGCTTGAAATGATCGGTTGCGCCGGATCAATACCCGCCCTCTCCAGGGCGCGCAAGATGTCCCGCTTGCTTCGCAAGGCACCATCTGCGATCAGTTCACTAAATGGCAGATTGATCGAACCGGGCATCCTGCCGCTTTTAAGGCCGGGGCGGGGTTCCGGCTGTTCTGCTGAAAACCGCGGAGCCGGCCTGACATCAACAATCTGGGCTTGCCGTGAGGATTTTTTTGCACCCGCAAGGCTTAGCATCTCCTCAATTCCAACCACCGCCTGCGGGTCGGGCCGGGCAACAAAGGTTGCAGGCCCAACATGCGAAGCCCCCCTGTCAAGGGGAAGGTTCTCGCTTTTCCAGGCAGGAAGGCCACCTTCGAGAACAAAACACCTGCTTGCACCCATGATCCTGAAATTCCACCAGACGCGAGCGGCGGAAAACAGACCAGCACTGTCGTAAACGACGATCGTGTCGGTGTCGGCAATTCCAAGCGTACCAACCATCGCGGCGAAATCTTCCGGGGCTGCCACCATGTGGGGCAGGGGGGAAGTGGTATCGGCAATGTCGTCAAGGTCGAAATAGACAGCGCCGGGGATATGGCCCATCTCAAACTCTGCGGCGGCATCCCGTTCGCTGCCGGGCATGTGCCAGGAAGCATCGACAATGCTGACATCCGACCGGTTCAACCGCTCCCGGAGCCAATGTTTGCTAACAAGGGGTGAAAAATCATTCATTGAAGATGCCTTCATGCAAAGTGCAGATAAACGCGCCGGTTTTGCTTGCCCTTTTTCTGGATTTTTCCAAGCCGTACCGGACCGATTTCACCGGTTGAGGCCACATGGGTGCCCCCGCAGGGTTGCAGGTCGATGAGGGTGTTACCGCTGGCGATACGGATGAGGCGAACCCGGCCCTGACCCATGGGCGGTTTGACCTTCATGGTCTTGACCAGTTCGGGATTGGCATCCAGTTCGGCCTCGCTGATCCACTCCTGGCTGACGGTGTGGTTCTCAGTTATTGTCCGGTTCAGCTTTGAAGCGATTTCATCGAGATTTTGCGGCACATCAGGTATATCAAAATCGAGACGACCCTTGTCCGTGCCAATTGAGCCCCCGGTTACCGGAAAAGGAAAAGCCACGGAAAGCAGATGCAGGGCCGTGTGCATGCGCATCAGTTCAAAGCGCCGCTCCCAGTCTATTTTACAGGTCAGCACATCACCGGGTTTCAAATGCCAGTCGCCTGCTTCGGGCAGGTGGGCGATGCGGGTTTTATCGCCGGGATGGATGGCGTTGGTGATGGGAATTTCCTTTCCCTCGGAGGTCACCAGCATACCCCTGTCGCCCGGTTGCCCGCCGGACTGGCCATAAAACACGGTCCTGTCCAGATGGATGGAGCCATCATCGCCGATAGCGGTGACCCGGGCTTTTGTTTCGCTGAGATAAGGCTGGCTTCTGAAAAGAAATTCGCAAGTCATGGCTTATTCCTCAACCGGTTCGAACACCGAATCCATGTCAACCGAGGTTTGCCTCTCAAGCCAGGATGGTACGGGCAGGGATTTGCTTCGCAAAAACGCCGGATTGAACAGCTTTGACTGATAGCGGTTGCCGTAGTCCGCC
>DROE01000309.1 GCA_011322005.1 Devosia sp. | reverse complement strand
GCTGTGTGAGCGGCGGCAGCTTCGCTTTTTGCGGGGTATTCAGATGGCGCGGAGTCTGTTTGCCGGGTCGCGGGCGGCTTAACAAGTGAAAAGGCGCTCACTTACTGTATGGCCCGAGAAAACGCTCGCCATTGAAATGAATCAAATGTGACGGTGCATCGGCCACCCACACCTCGGTTTCCCACGCAATGTCGCCAAGATATCGACCCATCACGGTCCTGTCTGGAAAAGCGGTCACGTAGACCAGCCCGGCCTTCGATTCAGCGAACAGGTTGGCGAGTTCGGTGTGTCGCTTGCCATCGACCGGCCCGTGACTGGTGACGGATTCGACCAGCAGCAGCCAGTTCCTTGCTGTGTAGTGCAGTACCACATCCGGCATTTTGCCGTGGGTATCGACCTCAATGCCCAACCCGGCCAGCAATTGAGCATCGAAGTAACCCCACTTGTTGCCTGTATCTCCCGCATAGACCAGCACGCTGTCCGGTGCGAAACGCGGCGCGAAATCCTCGATGATTGCCCGGATCAGTTCGCTGTGCGCGCCGGGACTGAGCATGACCTGCTTGCCAGGCGCAATCGCCACCGGGACTAGATTCTGCTCGCGCTCCCGGGCATAACGGGCAACCAGGGTTTCATGCTCGGCCAAGTAGGCCGCCAGGTTGTCCCGCCACTTTCCAGTGCCAAAGGTATGCAGCAAGGCCAGCGTGACCGGTTCGATCTGGTATACGGCCTTCGGGCTGTTTACCGGTCGGTCGAGCTTGTCCGGGTTGTAGAGGGCAAGCCCGGCCTCCACAAACTGGTGCATGGTCTGCCGGCGTACCGTTTCTCGGGTATTCGGCGCATAGTGCTTTCCAAAATGATGCCGAGCCCAGTCCATGATCGGCGTGATACCCATCAGCGGATTCTCCGCTCCGGCCCACGGTTTACCCGGTGTCAGGTTCAACAGGGCCAGTAGACACAGGGCGGAACGTTCGTTCTGCTGCGCCCGTGGCAGACCCAGGGAGGCAAGGATCTCCAGCGCGGCTTCAATATGATCGTTCTTGCTCATTCGGTCAGACTACCCAGCTGGGCATCGATCCAGTCCTGAGTATACGTGCCTTGTCGCATTGCCCGGGTGCCGAGCTGAATCAGCAGCTCACGACTCGGAAACTTCATGTTTTTCAGATCGGTGGCGTTGACCTGCGTGTGACCATTGAAACGGCGAAAAAACGCATCGACCGCCGTCGTGTTCAGGAACAGGGCCAATCCACGGGCCAGCGGTTCGGGGAGGCCCTGCTTATTCGTGTGGAACACGTTAAGGTGATTTTCGAAGCCCAGCATGGGCGCATCACCGAACGCGCTTGGATCAACCACGCTTGCCATGATTCGACGCTTTTCCTCTTTCGATGAGAAACGCCTCACCACGCAGTAGAAGCCGCTCGCATAGAGCCATTTTTCGGTATCGCCGTTGCGCTCGATCGCATTGGGCTTTTTCATGCCCTCGATGGGCCAGGTTGCGCTCTGCCCGGTGAAATGGGCCGGGTAGAGCAGGGGAACCGTGCCCGGCTCCGGCATTTCGCGCAAGTGCTCCTTCAAACGGAAATCGACCACGGGTCCAGTCGAAACCTTGATACCGAGATCGGCCAGGGTACAACGAATCTTCGGACACTGCTCGATGCTGTCTGGTTCACGCGAGGTGGGTACATGGATGAAACACTCGGTATCATCCGGGAGTACGATCCGGTCGAATGGATACTCGTGACTACTCAGGTCGGTAAAAGTGTCGTCAGTAGAAGTCGAAACCGTCACGCTTCCCTGATGGGCATCGCGTTCCAGCAGGATAATGATATTCTCCTGCAACACACTGTCGTCCTTGAATGCCTTGCTGCGTGAATCGAAGAGATGAATATGACGTATTGCCGCCCGTTCGAGAATGAAATCGCGAAATGGACGATAATACGGCCCGTTACAGAAGCTACGAGGAATAATAGCCACGATCTGACCTTTTGGCGCGGCCAGCGCCACTGCCAGCGCCACGAAGGCACTATAAAGATTTACGGTCTCTATGCCGACGCGGCTCAGGGCCAAGCGATGCGCTGAACTACTGTTGATTTTCTTGTAGGGCGGATTGAGGATTGCGTGCGTGTAGGGCTTCAGGGGTTTTGCGAAAAGACTGCCCATCCGCGACTCCACAGCGGCATGGATAAAATCCTCTTCATGGATGTCATGGGAGAAATCGTTGCGGTGAGCGTATTCACCCAGCGTTTGAGCCAGATATTCGACCAAGACGTGATCGAGTTCGAAGGCATCGACCGCTACCTGGCTGAAATGGAATCCACCGGCTGTCCATCTATCCAGGAACGCCGCCGACAACGACCCAATGCCGGCACCGGCATCCAGAAGACGGCAAGCGCCATCACCATCCGGGAAAAGGCTTGCCATGAAGGCAGCCGTTTTTTCAGGCGTAAGAAACTGCCCAAGCAAGGATTTTTTTCTTGCCTCGGTGTTCTTTGATAGATGCAGCCTTGTCTGTTCGACAGCTGATAACAATATTGAATCTCCTACTGTTTTTTACTCGCCATTAAAATATGGAAAGTAAAAAATGCATGCCAGTCAATGGCTTTACAAAACGAAGGGAATTGTTGGAAACCAGCTTAGTCGATCCAACAGGCTTTCGTCACGGACAAAACCCGACTTCTCCAAGTTACGGATACACGCCATCGCTTGGTCAATCGACAACCTGCCGTGTCCCCAAGCGCCCACCACGCAGCTGCGTTGCCCCCTGTGGTCGCTGCCCCACCTCGCCAGCCGACACGATCTTTCCCGCGACGCGCGCGCCGTTCTGGCCCGGCTTTCGGCATCCGTTCGACTGGTATCCGAAGGGATAGTACTCATCCCGCACCTCCCCGCAAAGATCCCGGCGTGCGTTTCTCCCCACCCTTGCGCATTTATCGGCATGCAAGTTTACCCTGGGAGGCTGTCGAGTTTACTCGCGCGCGACCGCGTTAGCACGATCGCGGGAT
>DROE01000308.1 GCA_011322005.1 Devosia sp. | reverse complement strand
TAACTCCGCGCTCTCGCGCGCGATCAAAACCCGGGCCGGAGAATTGGCCCTGCTTCAACGCGCCATGCGAGGCGTATGGTTTGTATGAAAAAGTGCCGGAGGCACTGGTGTGGTGTTGAAGGTTGAGGGATGCCGCACGCGGGCGCAAATCACTCGAAGCGTTCGATGTGATGGCGCTAGATGTTTGCGATCCGCTCATCTGTTCTCTTTCAATCGGAGGGGGGACAGCCGCATTTTTCCAGACTTCCCCACATCACCGGCTCGTCAATGAACCGAAATTCCTGTCACGAGGTGCTATGTGTGTTCTGGTTTGACCCAGTTCAAGCTGCGTCCCGCCAGAACAGAAACTACCGGACAGCATTTGAAACGCCCGGTTGCTCTTGCTGCACATGTGCACGCTTCAACTGACAGTTAGCGGTGCAAGGAGCAGGAAAAGCTGTTTTCAAGTAGCCCTCAACTAGCGCTTTAGGCACAGGTTGCCGATTTGGCAACAAAAAAGTCATCAGCATTGACCGATTAAATTTTCCGGTTTGGGGGCGGGGACCGGATAAACTCTTGAAATGGAGCCGCCGACCAGCGATAGACAGACCTTGACAAAATCTCTTTGGACAACATTTTTGTTACTCTTCGCTACGGCAAGACCTGGGTGGCCTTACCGGAAAGGGTGGACGAATCAACCCCTGAAATCCGGGTGAAGTCGGTTTAATGAAAGACGCGCGAAACATGATGCGAGCCAGCACTGTTTTCTCAGCATTGGTTTTTGCTTTCGCTGCAGTTCTTGCGCTTGCAGCTTTTCCAGTTCGGGCCCAGCAGAGTGCAGATGAAAGTATTCTGGAGAATCTCCCCGAGGTTTTGGCCGTTCGGGTTTCAAGCACTGATACCAGGGCGCGTCTGGTGGTTGACCTTGAGCGGGTGACTGCCTTTTCGTTTGTTTCCCTGGCCGACCCCATGGCCATTGCGGTGGATGTCCGGGTCAGGGGACTTCGGGTCGAGGAGGGAGGCTTTCCGGTCGGCGACGAAATGATATCCAGCTACAATCTTGCCAGACTTGGGGCTGATCGGGTTCGCACGACGCTTTTCCTTTCGGCTCCGATGCAGGTTCAACAGGCGTATGTGCTGGAACCGTTTGATGAACAGCCCGCCCGGCTTGTTGTCGATCTGATCGCAGAAACGGCGCAGGCCTTTGCGGAGCGGGCGGCGCGGGATCTGGCCAATGCGGAACAATCAGCGGAGCGGGCTACGTTTGTTCCCGATCAGCCTTCAAACGAGCCGGGCACAACGCTGACTGCCACTGAAACCCGGCCCCTCATTCTGATTGACCCCGGACATGGAGGCAATGACGGGGGTGCAGAAACGCCCGACGGCATTCAGGAAAAAACCATTACACTCGCCTTTGCCCGGAAATTGCAGGAATTGCTGATCGCCACCGGCCATTTTGACGTGGCGCTTAGCCGGGACGACGACAGGTTTTTGTTACTTGAGCAAAGGGTTCAGCTTGCCCGGGAAAACAAGGCTGATCTTTTCATCTCAATCCATGCCGACACTTTTGAAGATCCTACCATTCGCGGCGCCAGTGTCTACACGCGCGATGAACAGGCTTCCGACGTGCTGGACAAGGTGTTGGCGGAGCAGGAAAACAAGGTAGACCTGCTGGCAGGATATGAATTGCCCCAAGCCGAGCCGGCGGTTGTGAACATTCTCGTCGACCTGATGCGCCGCGAAACGCGGCGGCAGTCTTTTGTCGCCGCCAGCTTCATTGTGGACCAACTCAAACCCAGCGTGCGGGTGCGCCGGTTCCCGCTGCGCCGCGCTGATTTCTTCGTTCTGCAGGCGCCAGACGTTCCTTCTGTTCTGCTGGAACTGGGGTTTCTTTCCAACGCATCAGACGAAGAAAACCTGATCTCTCCGCGTTGGCGTGAGCGTGTTGCCGAGGCGGTCGCGAGAGGTATCGCCCAGTATTTCGGTGAATGAATGGCATCCCCGGCTTTGCGGAGAGGGTCCACGCCGGGGCCAAGGGCAGTTGATCACCAAAATATGTTCATAATTTCGCCCCCCTTTTGCTATCTTGGTCCTCAGCTTATATAACTTGTCTGAACCGAAGAAGACAGGACGCCTGCCTGATGTTGCGATTGCTTGGATGGCTGTTTGGTTTCGGCTTGTTTGTCGGGCTTGGGGCCGTGGCCGCGGTGGGCTATCTTGTATGGACCATATCGCAGGACCTGCCCGACTATACAGTTCTGCGCGACTACACGCCTCCAATCACGACGCGGGTACACGCGGCAGATGGCTCCCTGCTTGCCGAGTTTGCGCGAGAGCGGCGCTTGTTCCAGCCCATCGAAACTGTGCCGCCACTGGTGGTGCAGGCATTCATTTCCATTGAGGATAAGGATTTTTTTACCCATGGGGGAATCGCCTTCGACGGGGTGTTGCGGGCGGTGCGCGACAACATTCTGCGTCAGATTGGGGGCGGCGGCGGCCCGCTGGTTGGCGCTTCAACCATTACACAGCAGGTTGCCAAGAACTTCCTTTTGAGCAGCGAGCAGACCTGGGACAGAAAGATTCGCGAGGCGCTGCTTGCGCTCAAAATCGAAGCCACCTTTTCCAAGGAAAAAATCCTTGAACTCTATCTGAACGAGATTTTCTTCGGATTTAACTCCTATGGCATTGCCGCTGCATCCTTGAATTATTTCGACAAGGCGCTCTATGAGCTTTCCGTGTCCGAGGCGGCCTATCTTGCCGGTCTGCCCAAGGGGCCGGCCAACTATCAGCCCTTCCGCCGCCCCAAGGCGGCAATCGAACGGCGCAACCTGGTCATCAACCGGATGCGTGACGAGGGCTACATCACTGAAGAGGTCGCCGAAGCGGCAAAGCTGGACAGCCTGGATGTGGTGCCCCGACGCGGTGGCACCCGCCTTTATTCTGCCGAGTACTTCACGGAAGAGGTACGCCGTGAATTGCTGGAACGCTATGGAGATGAGCAACTCTATGGCGGAGGTCTTTCGGTGCGCACCACCTTGGACCCGCGCATGCAGCGCGAGGCGCGCCGGGCTCTGATGGCGGGATTGATCGGTTTTGATCAGTCCCGTGGATATCGCGAGCCGGTTGCAAAAATTGAACTGGGCCAGGATTGGGGCGAAAGCCTGTTCGAAATCGATCCGTTGTCCGATGTTCCCGAGTGGCGGCTTGCCGTGGTTCTGGAAATGGAGGACAATCTGGCAAAAATCGGCCTGAGGCCGCAGCCCGCCAATGATGGCAGCGCCAGTTCCGAGCGATTGCTCGGGCAGGTGCCCGGGGGGGAAATGCCGTGGATTGCACCAAAGCTTAGCCGTATTCTGGAAGTTGGGGACGTCGTCTATGTGGAGCCGGTTGCAGGCAAGGAAGGTATCTATGCCCTGCGCCAGGTTCCCGAAGTCGAAGGCGCGCTGGTGGCGATGGATCCACGGACCGGCCGCGTTCTTGCGATGGTTGGTGGATTTTCCTTCGACAAGTCAGAGTTCAACCGGGCAACCCAGGCCCTGCGCCAGCCGGGTTCCTCTTTCAAACCCATCGTTTATGCCGCGGCGCTGGATAATGGCTATACGCCCGCCTCTGTCGTGCTGGATGCACCTCTTGAGATCATCAACGATGATGGCACGCGCTGGCGGCCGGAAAACTATTCGGATCAGTTTTACGGCCCTCAGACCCTAAGGCGGGGCATTGAACGCTCACGCAATGTTATGACCGTGCGACTGGCCCAGGATATCGGCATGCCAATGGTTGCCGAGTATGCAAAAATGTTTGGTCTTTATGACGATTTGCTTCCGGTGCTGGCGATGTCGCTGGGTTCCGGTGAAACAACGGACATGCGCATGACGTCGGCGTTTGCAACCATTGCCAACGGCGGACGCCGGATCGTTCCCACTCTGATCGATCGGATTCAAGACCGGTTTGGGAATACCATATACAAACATGATGAGCGCCTGTGCGAGGGGTGCAGTGCCCAGTCCTGGGAAAATCAGCCTGAACCGCTGATCATCGACAACCGCCAGCAGATCCTGGACCCGATGACCGCCTACCAGATTACCTCGATGATGGAAGGTGTGGTACAGCGCGGAACCGCCCGCTCGGTACGAGCCCTCAACCGGCCGGTCGCAGGCAAAACCGGCACATCATCCGACTATAAGGATGCCTGGTTTGTCGGCTTTACACCAGAGTTGGCGGTTGGCGTGTATGTGGGGTTTGACACGCCCGCCAGCATGGGGCGCTCGGCAACCGGGGGGGGACTGGCCGCGCCGATATTTACCGAGTTCATGCAGGCCGCGCTGGTGGGGTCTCCTCCAACGCCCTTTTCCATGCCCGGCGGCATGAGCCAGATCTGGATCGACCCCTCCACGGGGGTCAAGGCCATTGCGGGCAGCGAAGCCATTCTTGAGGGGTTCAAGCCGGGTACCGGCCCAAACCTCATAACCTCTGTGATCGGGGTTGATTCCAATGCGTTCCTCAACATCGAAGGTGGCAATGTGGATTTCAATGCCGGACGGGGTGGCTTGTTCTGAGGCATGTCTGGGCGGGAATTCTGGAATTTGTCCTGCGCGCTTGAGCGCTTGGCCGCGCTCTGATAAACCCGCCAGCGATCGCCATCGGGAAGATTGGGAAATGCGCAGTGAAATCGAAAATATTGTAAGTGAAATCAAGCAGGCCATAGTCCTGCTGAGGAGGCATCTTTGACTGGGATACCGCGCAAACCCGCCTGGATGAGTTGAACTCCGCCGCCGAGGCGCCAGACCTCTGGGACAATTCCGAAGTGGCCCAGACAGTCATGCGCAACCGCCAGCTTCTTGAAAGCCGGATTGCAACCGTAAAGGAGTTGCAAACGGCATTGGGTGACAATGTTGACCTCATTGCCATGGGCGAGGAGGAAGATGACGCAGAGATAATCAGTGAGGCGGAAGCGGCTCTTGCTGCTTTGCACAAAAAGGCGGCCCGCCTGCAGATTGAAACGCTTTTGTCGGGTGAGGCCGATGCCAACGACTGTTATCTCGAAGTGCACTCGGGGGCAGGGGGAACCGAAAGCCAGGACTGGGCCCTGATGCTGTTGCGCATGTATCAGCGCTGGGCGGAGCGGCGCAACTTCAAGGTCGAAATGATTGAGTATCATTCGGGCGAGGAGGCGGGCATCAAATCGGCAACCCTGCTTATCAAGGGGCACAACGCCTATGGCTGGCTCAAGACAGAGAGCGGTGTTCACCGGCTGGTACGCATTTCCCCTTTTGATTCCCAGGCTCGACGCCATACAAGCTTTTCCAGCGTCTGGGTTTATCCGGTGATTGACGATTCAATCGACATTGAAGTTTCCGAATCAGATGTTCGCATCGACACTTATCGCGCGTCCGGAGCGGGGGGGCAGCATGTCAATACCACCGACAGCGCCGTGCGTATCACCCACATTGCAACAGGAATTGTGGTTCAGTGTCAGAACGATCGCTCTCAGCACAAGAACAAGGCCACCGCCTGGCAGATGTTGCGGGCACGGCTCTATGAGGATGAGTTGCAAAAGCGCGAGGAAGCGGCCAACAGCGAGGCTGCCACCAAGTCAGACATTGGCTGGGGACATCAAATTCGTTCATACGTGCTGCAGCCCTACCAATTGGTCAAGGACTTGCGCACCAACATTGAAAATACCGCGCCCGATGATGTGCTTGATGGTGACCTGGATGCGTTCATGGAGGCAGCGCTTGCGTTGCGGGTGGGTAAGGAAAAAGACCAGGCAAATTCAGCATGAGCAACAAGGGAAGCGGCTGAATATCTCGCATTTTCCGCCGTATAACCGCAGTCTGAAGGATTGGCAGCCGTCCTGGACCGCATACCGTTTTAACGCAAACAGTCAGGCCGCGAGCGAGAACAATCCAGAGTGGTTCAATCAAAAAATGAAACGGTCTAGTACCTGCGCAGCAGCCCCACGAGCTTTCCCTGGACCGCGACGCGTTCCGGTCCGAAAATACGTGTTTCATAGGCCGGATTGGCCGCTTCAAGAGCAATGGAATTACCCTTGCGGCGCAGGCGTTTCAACGTCGCTTCCTCATCGTCAATCAACGCCACCACAATCTCGCCGTTGCTGGCGGTGGACTGCTTCTGGATGAGCACGGTATCTCCATCGAAAATTCCCGCGTCAATCATGGAGTCACCTCGTACCTCAAGGGCAAAATGTTCTCCAGTACCAAGCATTTCCGGGGGAACGGTGACCGTGTGAGAATGGTTCTGGATGGCTTCTATGGGCGTGCCCGCGGCAATACGGCCCATCACCGGAATGGACACGGACTGCGCCATGCCCGAAGAATTATCCTGGTGGAGCGGAGGTTTTGCAACCTTGCCCAGATCCCCCTCGATTACACTGGGTTCAAAACGCCTTTTTACGCCCCCAAGCGAGGGGTTCATGGAATCGGGCAGGCGCACAACTTCCAACGCCCGGGCCCGATTGGGCAGGCGACGGATAAAGCCGCGCTCCTCAAGAGCGGTAATGAGCCGATGAATGCCGGACTTGGATTTCAGGTCCAGCGCCTCCTTCATTTCGTCGAAGGAGGGCGGAATACCACTCTCCTTCATCCGTTCATGAATGAACATCAAAAGTTCATGTTGTTTGCGGGTCAGCATTTGGGCCTCACAAAGTTGGCTTCACACCACTCATCGGGCGCGAATCAGAACAAAGACTGAACAACGATAGGTGTTCCAGTTATGTTCTGCAAGAGTGTTGTAAAAAAATGATTACCGGTTTTCGTTTTGACTTGCGTCAACGTCAATTTTGTCAGGTTTGGTGTAAAGTACCCCCATGGTTCTGTGCGCGTTTTCATCAGGCCCATTGGCAATGAACGGGAGGTATCAAGATGCTCAAGGACATTCTGGTCCATTTGAACGGCACTGAGGGCGATGAGGGGCGTCTGACATACGCCGGTTCCATAGGCCGCGCTCACGATGCATTTGTCACCGGAGTTTTCCTCAATATCTCCCACGCGCCCATGGCTGTGGGATATGCGGGATTTGGAGCCGCTCCGATTATCACCGACCCCAAAAGTTCCATGCTCGCAGTCGGGGATAAAACGGAAAAAAGCCTTAAAGCTCTCATGGACAAGTCCCTGGACCGGCCTTACGAGTTTCGGCGTTATGATGTTTACATGGGGGAGGCGATTGAGGCGTTATGCACTGAAAGCCGTTGTGGCGATCTCTTTGTTGTTGCACAGCCCTATGGCGGCAATGCGGAGCTTTCCGAGTTGACCGAGGCCCTTATTTTCGGCTCTGGCCGGGGGGTGATGATTGTACCCCAAAAGGTCTCTGTCGCTGAAAAGGGCATCAGAACGGTGCTTGTGGCTTGGCGGAGTACCAAAGAATCCGCGCGTGCTGTGTCCGAGGCCATGCCGCTTCTGGAGCACGCAGACAAGGTGATTGTCGCGATGGTTGACGAGAACGGTGCGCCTGAACAGTTCGGTCAGGAGCCGGGGGCGGATATTGCCCGTCACCTGTCGCGCCATAACTGCACCGTGGAGCTGAAGCACCTCACGGGGTGGGACAATGTGGCGGAGGCGCTGCTCAATGAAGCGGAGAAGTCGGGAGCCAACCTCATCGTGATGGGGAGTTATGGCCATTCGCGCATACGCCAGTGGGTGCTGGGTGGAGTAACCCGCCATATTCTGGGCAAATCCACATTACCCGTTCTGACGGCCCACTGATTGTTTCTTTTCCCGGCAGATGTTGAATGCCACTGGTTTCACAAGGCTGCATCAACAGCGCTTGATCAAATGACAACCGGGTGCATTTTATTAGAACACAACTGACAGACAGGTGTCAGTTGCAAGGGGTTAGGTTCGGCGGGTCACCCAACAGAAAAGGAGAATCCCCATGACCAACCGAGTAATTGAAGTCGTATCTTTCCGGCTGGCCCCGGGGGTCAGCGACGAGGAATTTTTGAAGACAGTGCCCGCTTCGAGTGAGTTTGTCGCCGGAATGCCCGGATTTGTCGCCCGCAGACTGTCGCGGGGCGAAGATGGCAGATGGCTGGAGCATATCGAGTGGCAAACCTTAGAGCAGGCCCAGGCAGCAGCACAAATGTTCATGAAGGAGGAAGGCCTGAAGCCCATGATTCAGGCAATTGACGGGGCAGGTGCAAGAATGAGCCACAACAGGCTCCATGTTTCTCTGGGGTAGATGCGTAGAACTGACCGCCTGTTTGAGATATTGCAAATTTTCCGCGGAGGAAAACTCTGCCGTGGACGCGACATTGCCGAAAAGCTGGAAGTGTCGCTGAGAACAATTTACCGGGATATCGACACGCTGGTTGCATCAGGGATACCCATCGAGGGAGAGCGGGGGGTAGGCTATATTCTGCGTGAGCCGATATTCTTGCCGCCCCTTGCCCTGGCACACAATGAGCTGGCGGCGCTGCAACTGGGGATGGAAGTCGTGCTGCAAGCGGCCGACTCTGATTTGCAGGAGGCGGCCAGGCAACTTCTGGTAAAGATTGATGCCGTGGTGCCAGGCGACAGGCGTGGCGCCGATCACTTGCGCGGCATTTCCATTTATGTTGCGCAACCCGGCCGCAAACCCAGATATCTGGCTGATCTGAGGCGGGCGGTTGGAGAGAAAAACCTCGTTGAAATTGACTATGTTTCACTTGGTGATGAGGTAAGTTCAAGACGTATCAGACCGCTGCAGTGCGAGTATTGGGGTACCGCATGGACATGCACCGCCTGGTGCGAAATGCGCAATGACTTCAGAGTGTTTCGTATCGACAGGATCAGCGGGTACCGGGAAACAGGCGCGGTGTTTACCCCTGAATCGGGGAAAACCTACAAGGACTATCTTGCCCGATTTTAGCATGTCTCAGATGAGTATCACCTCGACGACCTGACCGACCTGCAGGGCTTGGGCATTTTCGTCCACAATGAGCAGTCCATCTGCCGCGGCCAGCGAGGTAAGGTGCGAGCTGTCGGTCTGTAGAATGGGGTGCACGGCACTTGCCCCCTCAAGGGTTTCGATTGTGCAGCGCATGAAATGGCGGCGGGGACCGTTGGTGCTCAGGGGCGATGCCAGCGGCAGTCGCAGGGTTTTGTTTGAGGGGGAGGAATAACCGGAGGCGGCGCGAATGGCCGGAAGCACCAGCGTTATTGCGGTCACATAGGCGGAAACCGGATTGCCGGGCAGGGCAAAGAACAACTTGTTTTCAAACCGGCCAAACATGACCGGTTTGCCCGGACGCATGGCGATTTTCCAGAAATCAACGGTTACCCCGAGCGATTTGAGCACGGGCAGCACCAGGTCATGATCACCCACACTGGCCCCGCCGGTGGAAACGATGATGTTCGCGGGGCCATCCAGCGCTTTTTGAAAGAGGGCGCGCAATTGTTCTTCGTCGTCCGATGCGTTATCCAGTTGCAAGACCTGACTGGCAAACGGAGAAAACAGGGCGCTGAGGGCAAAACTGTTGGAGCCGACAATCTGGCCCGGCTCAAGCTCGCTGCCGGGAGGTTTCAGCTCGTCTCCGGTGGCAAGCAGGCCAATCACCGGGCGCTTGAACACTTTGACCTCAGGCACGTTTCCAGCGGCAATATGAGCAACTCGGGCAGGGTTCAGTGCTGTGCCGGGGGTGGCAAGCCCGGTTCCGCGCACAAAATCCTGCCCCAAAGAACGAACATTCTGCCCGGGCAGGACCGTTTTTTCGAAGGCAACCTTGTTGCCTTCGACCAGAGCAACTTCCTGCATCACCACCGCATCGGCCCCTTCGGGCATCGGTGCGCCGGTAAAAATGCGAATGCACTGGCCGGGGCCGACCGTGCCGCTAAATCCAGCGCCAGCCTGAGATTCCCCGATTTGTTCCAGCACCGCGCCGGGGGCGATATCCCGGCTTCGCACCGCGTATCCGTCCATGGCACTGCCGTCAAATGGGGGTTGGTCGGTCCGGGCGAATACCGGTTCGGCCAGCACCCGGCCGGAAGCACCGCCAAGCTCAACGGTTTCGGTTCCAAGTGTTTTGACCTGTTCAAGAATCCGCGACAGGGCTTCGTCAAAATTGAGCATTATTCGTTGTTCTTCCTTTTGAAATCGCCGGACTTGCCGCCGGATTTTTCCATTAGGCAAAGGTCTGAAATAACCATGGCCCGGTCGATGGCCTTGGCCATGTCATAAAGGGTCAGCGCGGCGGTGGCCGCAGCGTTCAGGGCCTCCATCTCAACCCCGGTCTGTCCGGTGGTTTCAGCAGTTGCGGCAATCACAATGCTGTCCGTTCCATCCTGCGAAATATTCACTTCCACGTGGCTGAGCGATATTGGGTGGCACAAGGGGATAAGCTCGCTGGTTTTTTTGGCCCCCATAATCCCTGCAATGCGCGCCGTAGCCAGCGCATCGCCCTTTTTCAGCCCGTCGGCCATAATGGCGGCGATGGTTGCAGGGTTGCCGCTCAGAACCGCCTGAGCAACCGCTCGGCGCCTTGTGCTCGCCTTACTCCCCACATCGACCATATGGGCTTCGCCGCGCTGGTTGAGGTGGGTGAGGGGGCTCTTCTCCTGGCTCATGTGGACACCGCCTCACCATGGAGCAGGACACGGGTTGCCTGTTCAACATCCCTTTGGCGCATAAGGCTTTCGCCCACCAGAAATGCGCTGATATTTGCCCGCTGCTTCAGGTCGGCTATATGGGCATGGTCTGCAATGCCGCTTTCGCTGACCAGCAGAATATTGTCCGGTAGTCCTGCGGCCAGATTGACGCTGGTTTCAAGGTTGGTTTCAAAGGTGCGCAGGTTGCGATTGTTGATGCCTATCATATCAGAATCAAGGGCCAGCGCCCGGTCCATCTCGGCCCGGTTGTGGACCTCGACCACAGCGTCCATGTCCCACTCCCTTGCCGCATCAAGTAAAAATCGGGCCGTATCGTCTCCGACCCCGGCAAGAATGACGAGGATGCAGTCGGCCCCCCAGCTTCGCGCCTCGACCACCTGATAGGTTTCAAGCATGAAATCCTTGCGTAAAACCGGAAGTTTTGTTGCACCGCGCGCCTCGACCAGAAATTGAGGTGCTCCCTGAAACGAGGGGGTATCGGTCAGAACCGAAAGACAGGTGGCGCCGCCCTTTGCATAGGCGCGGGCTATTTGGGCAGGATTAAAGTCTTCACGGATGAGGCCCTTGGAGGGGCTGGCTTTCTTGACCTCGGCGATAAGCCCGGTTTCCCCGGCGCCTGTTTTGTTGCGCAGGGCCTGTTTGAACGGCCGGACGGGGGAGGCATCCCCGGCGCGGGCGACCACTTCTTCCCAGGACACTGCGGATTTGGCGGCCTCGACCTCTTCGCGTTTGTAGGCGAATATCCGGCTCAGAATGTCATTGGCAGGTTCATTGATGACTTCGTTCATGGGCAACTATCCGTTGGAAATTGAGACCAGCCGGGCCAGGGCGGCGCGTGCCCGGCCGCTGTCGATAAGCTCTGCTGCCAACGCGGCCCCATCCTTCAGGTTCTCCACTTTGTTGGCGACCACAAAAGCTGCACCCGCATTCATCAGCACGATATCACGATAGGCGCCTTGCTCTCCATCAAGAAGCGCAACAATTGCTCTGGCATTACGGGCCGGGTCGCCACCTGCCAAGTCGGCCGGGTCGGCGAGCGCCAATCCGGCGTCCTTGGGAGAAATCTCAAAGCTGCGCAGGGAGTTGTTTTCAATGGCGGTGACGAAAGTTTTGCCGGTGGTGGTGATTTCATCGAGCCCGTCCGAACCGTGTACGACCCAGGCGGACGAAGCGCCGTTTTCCAGCAGGGCGGCGGCGACCGGCTCAACCCACTCGCGGGCAAAAACCCCCAGAAGGTAGCGTTTCACCCCCGCCGGGTTACTCTGGGGCCCGAGCAGGTTGAACATGGTGCGCACGCCCATCTCGGCGCGCGTTGGCCCCACGTGGCGCATGGCCGGGTGGTGGTTGGGCGCAAACATGAAGCCGATGCCCGCCTCACGGATG
>DROE01000307.1 GCA_011322005.1 Devosia sp. | reverse complement strand
TCTGCGCCGCCAGAAGTTTTGCGGTTCGCTGATTGTCCGGGGCCGGACGGGTGATGAGCAGCTTTGCCATTCAAAGAACCTGGCTTTGTTTCAGCCGGGCCATGAAGTCCTTTCCGGCGGCGGAAATGAGCCTTTGGCCCAGATCCCGGCCCAGCTTTTGCGCGTCGCTTGCCGGCCCCTCCATATGTTGGGCAAAACACTGGGCACCATCGGGACTTAGAACCTGCGCGCTCATTTGCAACCTCTCCCCCTGTCGCAGGGTCAGCACGCCGATGGGAGTACGGCAGGAGCCGTCAAGCGTTGCCAGCATGGCGCGCTCGGCACAAATAGCCTGGTTCGTGTCCCTATGGTTGAGGGGCAATATCAGGCGGCGGGTCCTGTCATCATCAGTGCGCGTCTCAATACCGATGGCCCCTTGCGCCGGGGCGGGGGGGAAGGTTTCAGGGTCGAGCAGACAGGTGGCAATATCCGACTTGCCCAGCCGGTTCAGACCGGCCACCGCCAGCAGCGTTGCATCAGCAACACCATCGGTGAGTTTCTGCAATCTGGTGTCGACATTGCCGCGAAACTCGACAATTTTCAGGTCGGGGCGGAAATGGCGTAACTGCGCTGCCCGGCGCAGGGAGGAGGTGCCAACCGCTGCGCCTTTTGCCAGTTCCTCAAGCGTTCGGGCTAAAGGGCAGATAAAGGCGTCCCTGATGTCCTCGCGCTCCAGAAAAACCTCCATTACCAGCCCCCGGGGAAGTTTTGTCGCTATATCCTTGGCGCTGTGCACCCCGATATCGACATGCCCGGCAAGCAGAGCGGCTTCGATTTCCCTGGAAAACAACCCCTTGCCGCCAATGTCCTTCAAGGACAGGTTTTCACTCTGGGTCCGGTCGCCATCGGTTTTGATGACCACAATTTCAATTTCGGATTCCCCGACATTGTGCTCCTTGGCAAGCAGGGAGCGCACATGGCGGGCCTGCACCAGCGCTAGCGGCGAGCCCCGGGTGCCGATGCGCAAAAAGGGGATGGTTTGTTCAGATTGCAATTTAGTGTTGACCTGTTTAGCTGGAAGTTTCCATAATTCGTTGATACAGCCTAGCCATGAACAAGCAAGCGCCTTCACGTGTTTTGGGCATAGAAACCAGCTGCGATGAAACCGCGGCTTCCGTAGTCGTGCGCAACAGTGATGGTTCGGGGCAGATATTGTCCAACATCGTGCGCTCCCAAATCAGGGAGCATCAGCCCTATGGCGGGGTGGTGCCGGAACTGGCGGCGCGGGCCCACGTGGTGCATCTGGATGAAATCATCACCCGGGCGCTCAGAGAAGCGGAACTTGGATTTTCCGATATCGACGCCATTGCCGCCACAGCGGGCCCTGGTCTTATCGGAGGGGTTCTGGTGGGTCTGACCACGGCCAAGGCATTGGCGGCGGCGCTGGGCAAGCCCTTGATCGGGGTCAATCATCTGGAAGCTCATGCTTTGACCGCCCGGCTGAGCGACAATATTGCCTTTCCCTATCTGCTGCTTCTGGTTTCGGGGGGGCACAGCCAGTTTGTTGGCGTGCGCGGGGTGGGGGATTATGCGCTGTGGGGCAGCACGATCGACGATGCGCTGGGGGAGGCGTTCGACAAGGTGGCCAAGATGCTCTCGCTTGGCCATCCCGGTGGTCCGGCGGTCGAAAAAGCGGCAAAAACCGGAGACGCGGTGCGGTTCAGGTTTCCGCGCCCGTTGCTTAATCAGGACCGGATGGATTTTTCCTTTTCGGGCCTCAAGACCGCTGTGCGGCTTCAAGCCGAAAGAATCGCGCCTCTTGGAACCAAGGACATTGCCGACATTTGCGCCGGGTTTCAGCAAAGCGTCACCGACATTGTCGCCCGGCGCTCGGAGATGGCGCTGATACGTTTTGAAACGGAGTTCCCTGAGCATGCCAGAACGCTGGTGGTTGCGGGGGGTGTTGCGGCCAACAAGGAAATTGCATCGGTCCTTGCCCGGGTCGCAAACGAGGCCGGGGCCACCCTTGTGGTGCCGCCCGCCAATCTTTGTACCGACAACGGGGCGATGGTTGCCTGGGCCGGGGCAGAACGTCTTGCCCTTGGGGCGGTGGATGGCCTGGATATGGCGGCGCGGGCCCGCTGGCCCCTTGATGACATAAGCATGGCGGTGGGTGCAAAGTGAGCAGCGAGTGCCAAAGCAGTTCGGAAGCCGGATGGGACGGGAAAATCTGTGTTATCGGCGCCGGGGCATGGGGCAGTGCGCTGGCGCAGGTTGCAGCCCTTGGCGACAATGACGTCATCCTGATAGGGCGTGATAAAAAAGTTGTTTCTGAAATCAATGCCAACCATACTAACCAGCGCTATCTTGGGGCGCAGGAGCTTTCAAAGCGTATTTCCGCCAGCACTGATATGGGCGTTCTTGGGGGTGCGGGCCTTGTTTTGCTGGCGGTTCCGGCCCAGCAGACGCGAATTGTCGTCAAAGCAATCCCCAAGGGGTTGAGGAACAAGGTTGCGGTTATCGTCACCGCCAAGGGTTTTGAAAAAGATACGCTGGCCCTGCAAAGCGAAATTGTTCTCGCCCACTGGCCCGATGCCACTCCCTTCGTGCTCTCCGGCCCCAGTTTTGCCGCTGATGTGGTGGCGGGGCGGCCAACAGCGGTGACGCTGGCCGGAAAGGACAGGCAAGAGGTCGGACACGCGGTATCCCGGCTGGCCAGCGAGCGGTTTCGCCCTTACGCCTCTTTTGACCCCTTGGGAGTGCAATTGGCAGGGGGGTTGAAAAATGTCTATGCGCTGGCCTGCGGCGCGGTTGAGGGGGCGGGTCTTGGGCTTTCCGCTCGCTCGGCGCTGATTGCGCGGGCCCATGCGGAAATGGGGCGGCTTATCGTAAAACTTGGCGGGGAGCCCGGTACCGCGGGCGGACTGGCCGGGCTTGGCGACCTGACCCTTAGCTGCACTTCGTTTCAGTCGCGCAATTATCGGTTCGGGCTGGAACTGGGGCGGGGGCGCTCGGTTGAATATCTGCTTGGCATTGGGTTGGGGCTGGCCGAGGGGGTGGCGACAGCTCCGGTGGCCAAGGCGATGGCTGAACAAAACAATGTTGAAGCCCCGCTGATTGATGCCGTCAACCGGCTGCTTGAGGGGGAACAGAGAATTTCTGATATTGTGGAAACCCTGATGAGGCGTCCCCTCAAACAAGAAGGATAAAACCAAATGCTGTTTGCCATTATTGCGACCGACCGGCCGGGAATGCTTGAAACGCGCCTTTCAACGCGCCCCGAGCATCTGGCCTACCTAAAAGCACTGGGTGGGGGATTGATATTTGCCGGGCCGTTTCTGGACAAGGACGAAAAGCCTGATGGTTCCCTTGTGGTGATGGAAGCGGACAATCTGGCAGAAGCGGAGGCTTTTGCCGCCAATGACCCCTATACTCTTGCCGGACTGTTTGAGACAGTCCAGATCCGCGCCTGGAAATGGGCGATCAACAACAAAGAAGGGCGTTAGGGCATGGCCTATTGGTTATTCAAATCCGAACCCAACACCTGGGGTTGGGAGGACCAGATGAACAAGGGCGCTCCGGAGCAGTGGGACGGGGTGCGCAACTATCAGGCCCGCAACAATATGCGACAAATGAAAATAGGAGAACTGGGGTTTTTCTACCATTCGGTGAACGAAAAACGGATTATGGGCATCGTCCGCGTAGCGGCGGCCTGCCACCCCGACACCACAACGGATGACAAACGCTGGGAATGCGTTGACGTGGAGGCGGTGGAACCGCTCGTTACCCCGGTAACGCTTGAGCAAATCAAGGCGGAACCAGCGCTTTCAGAGATGGTGCTGGTCAAAAACTCGCGTCTGTCGGTGCAGCCGGTCACCGAAACGGAATGGAGGCTGGTTTGCAAGATGGGTGGCCTTGAAGTATGAAACGTCACAGGGGTGTGAGCGGCTGGCGGTAGCGGAAACCGGGCTAGCAAGCGCGGTGAGATGAAGGGAAAGCAAAATGCTGAGTTTGAGCGTAAACTGGCTCTCGATTGTTCTGGCGACAGTGGCCTCCATGGCATTGGGCATGGTCTGGTACATGGTTCTTGCCAAGCAGTGGGTTGCAGCTACGGGAAAAAAAGAAAATGAGCTTTTGGGCTCCGGTGGAAGTGCACTGCCCTTCGTGTTTGCCGCGATTTGCCAGCTGGTGATGGCCTATTTCATTGTCCTGCTTACTCCGGCACTTATGGGCGGGGTTACCGATGTCACAAATGCGGTTACCGTGGGTATTATGTTGTGGGCCGGCTTCTCCCTCACCACGATGGTCATCAATCACCGCTATCAGAATATGAGCTGGATGCTGACCCTGATTGACGGGGGTTATATGCTGGGCGTTGTCATCGTGCAGGGCATCGTTATCGGCCTGTTTGGCTGAATTTTCAGGGCCTAGAAGTCGCTGGCAATTCCATTGACCTCCCAGTCGCCATAGCGGGCCGGGTCGGGGCCTTCCGGGCCATTGCATTCCCGGGGGCGACTTTTGGCCTGCTCGTCAAGACGCCGGGCGCGTTCCTCCGCCTCCTTCAAGGCTTTAGCGCCGTGGGCAACACGGTTTTTCTCTATTGAGTTGACTTTAGGGCGCACGCCCGATTTGTCTGAGGGCGCTGACGCTGGCATGAACCTTCCCCAATTGCCTGACTTTCACATGTTATCCGGAAATTTGAGACAAAAACAGGCATGGATTCGAAAAAGGCACTTTCTTCAATGCAACATCCCGGTCTGGCGGTGCGATTGCGGGCGGCGCGGGTACTTGGCCAAGTGCTCAAGGGTGCCGCGTTTGTTCCCTTAACCGAAACGGACCTTGCCGACCCCCGCGACCGTGCGCTGGCCAATTGTCTGGTGACAGTGGCCCTGAGGCGCCACGGCCATCTCAACCATATTGTTGAAACTCTGCTCAGCCGGGGCATTCCGGCGCGCTCGGGCCTGTTTGAAGCGGCGTTGCGGCTGGGGTTGAGCCAATTGTTGTTCATGCCCGGTCAGGCTGACCACAGCGCCTTGCATCTTTCGGTCGAAGTGGTGCGCACGGACAAGCGGGCGGCGCGTTTCGACCGGCTGCTCAACGGCGTGTTGCGTCAGGCCCAGCGCGAAGCGGAAAAATGGCAGGCGCTGGAAATGGCCTTGTTGTTCCCGGACTGGCTGCAAAAGGACTGGAAAACCCAATATGGAGCTGACAATCTTAACCGGTTTGGCGAGGCCCTGCTGGCTGGCGCTCCCCTTGACCTGACGCTGAAAGAGGATGATCCGGCCCTCATTGAAGCGCTGGGAGCCACAAAGCTGTTTGCCGACAGTGTGCGCATTACAGAGCGTGACCGGTCGGTTGCCCGGCTGCCCGGGTATGCCGCAGGGCGCTGGTGGGTGCAGGATGCGGCTGCCGCTTTGCCCGCCCGCCAGCTTTTGTTGCCCGCAGGAGCACGGGTTCTGGATATGTGCGCAGCTCCGGGGGGCAAGACCGCGCAATTGATCAAGGCGGGTTATGAGGTCACCGCGCTGGATAATGACAAAAGCCGCCTTGAGCGTCTGGAGGAAAACCTCACCCGCCTCAATTACGCAACGGAACTGGTTCAGGGCGATGCCGTTACATTCCGTGCACGGGAAAAATTTGAGGGTATTCTTCTTGATGCTCCGTGCTCGGCCACCGGTACTTTCCGGCGGCATCCCGAAGTGCTCTGGCATCGTTTTGAGGAGGACCTTGTCGGCCGTGTAAAACTTCAGCGCGCCATGCTGACCAACGCCATAGATAATCTGGCCGAGGGTGGCGTGCTGGTCTATTGTACCTGTTCCCTGCAAAAACAGGAGGGAGAGGCGCAAGGGACATGGGTTTTACACAATTTTCCACATATGAAAAGCGATCAGTTGAGCACAAACGTGCCTGATGCGCTAAGAGGAAATGTCGGGCCTGAGGGGTTCTTGCGGACGCACCCGGGTCTCTTAGTATCCGGCGTTGACAATGTCGGGGACGAGACGGGGCGTATGGACGGGTTTTTTGTGGCGCGGTTTCGCAAGGTTTAGGGTCCTGACCCCAATCCTTCAAATGTTCGTAAAATTGACCATATTAAAAGGTCATAGTGGCTATTGGCTTCTGTGGTGGGTTAGGTTCCGGATCGGAAGTCTGTTGTCCTTGGGGGGCTTTAAGGAAAACATGTGCTCAATCTAGTGTGGTTTCGAGGTTGGCGAACCGCTTGTCTCATAGCTGATGGACTGGTCACGTCTCCAGTCATCAGTTGGACATGGAGCGGTCTGTCGCAGACCGAGTACAATGCAGCGCTGAGGGAGTACCGTCCCACAGATCGTGAGACCGTGCGCGAAATGATGCACGGGCGTTATCTGCTTGCCTCAAAGCTTGTGGACACAGAAGGTGTGTCCCCGTTCAGTATTCAAACCAGTCATCGCGCCTGGCATGATGAGTTGCACAGTTTTTCCTGGTTGCGTCACTTTAGGGACGCAAGGGATGAGGGAGAGCGCCAGTTCGCACGAACCCTGGTGCTGGACTGGATCGGGCGCAATTCAGAATATGACAAGGATACCTGGGGGCTGGCGCTGACCGGTTTGCGGGTGATGAACTGGCTGCGCCATTTCAATCTGCTCGAGGAAGGGGCAAGCCGGGACCAGATCAAAACTATTTCCCAGTCGATTTCCATGCAGGTGCAGTCGGCGCGCCTGCGCGGACCGTTTGCGCTTGACCCGCTTGATGAGTTGATGGCGGCGGTGCTGCCGGTGGGAGTCAGTCTGAGTGACAAAAGCACGCAGGCGCATATTGCCCAGACCACTGAACATCTGTGCAATGTACTTGAAAACCATCTTGACGGGGACGGGTTCCATCGCTCCCGCAATGCTGCTCTTCACCTTCTGGTGTTGACCGAACTGGTTTCACTGCGCCTGACTCTGTCCCAGATTTCAGGTGAACTGGTGCGGCGGCTTGGCGGTCTTGTCGACAATATGCATCTGGCGCTTGACAGTGTCACTCTTGGCACCGGGCAGCCTGCCTATTTCAACGGGTGCGGGCAAATTCCCGTTGAACTGATGTTTGCGGTGCAAACCCAGGGGGCGGCCCGGCGCTCGGGCAACGCGCTTGTCGCGGGTTACGGGGTGATTGTTGAGGGAGAAAGCGTTGTTGTGCTTGATGGGGGCAAAGTTCCGGAGGCGGCTTTTGCCGGGAACGCCCACGCCAGCGCCCTTGCCTTTGAGTTCAGCCACGGGCGTGAGCTGATTGTGGGCAACTGCGGACCGGCGCCCGACGAGCTTTCCGAGTCAAGGGACCTGTTCCGGCAAGGTGCTGCCCATTCCGGTCCCACGATAGATGATCACTCCTCGGCCCGGTTCGGGGGCCATGGGGTGCTCTTTTCCTACGGGGACAAGCCGAAAATCGAAGTTGGCCGGTCCGAGCCGGAAATTGTCGCGCGAACCGGGGCTTTCCGCTCGCGGTTCGGGATTGAGATCGAGCGGCGTGTGAGCCTGGTGTCGTCCGGCGCAACGCTGGTTGGACAGGACCGGATGATTGCTCCGGGGGGGTTGCGTAAATTTTCGGGCAATCTGATGCAGCGCTTTCATCTGGCGGCCGGTGCGGTTGCCCAGCGGGTGGGTGAGGAAGAAATCATCCATATCCGATTGAAGTCCGGAGCGGTCTGGACTTTCTTATGGGAGGGCAGTCAGGCGCGCATCGAGCAAAGTGTGCGCCAGTCGGCTCATATCGGATTTTACCGTACCCAGCAGATTGTGCTCGAAGCGCCGGTGGTGCCGGATGCCGAAATCGCCTGGATTTTTACCCGCCAGTAGGTGCCGCACCAAAGAGCAAAAACTAACCTGCGTAAGGGAATGGCTTTTTGATATTGTAGAATCAACCGACGTGTTAGCGAGCGTTGGTAATTGGCGCGGCAAGGAGAGTGATTTGTGAACAAAAGTGATGGGAAATGTGCCGTGCGGCGCGCACTGATTTCAGTCTCCGACAAGAGTGGAGTGGAGGGTTTCGCGCGTTCTCTTGTGGCCGCCGGGATTGAGGTTGTCTCAACCGGGGGCACCAGGAAAGTGCTTGAAGACAATGATATAGCGGTCATAGACATCAGCGAGGTGACCGGCTCTCCCGAGATGATGGACGGGCGGGTAAAAACCCTGCACCCCAAGGTGCATGGAGGGATTTTGGCCATTCGGGGCGATGAGAACCACAAAAGCGCCATGCGTATTCACCAAATCCCGGTCATCGACCTGGTGGTGGTCAACCTCTATCCGTTTGAAGAGACGGTTTCCCGTGGTGCGGGCTATGATGAAATCATCGAAAACATAGATATTGGCGGCCCGGCGATGATCCGCTCGGCGGCTAAAAACCACCGGGATGTCAGCGTCGTCGTGGATCCGGCAGACTATGAAATGATTGCTGGATATATCACAAGCCAGGGCCAGGTTCCCTTCGGTGTGCGCCAGAAACTGGCGGCAAAAGCCTATGCCCGCACCGCCGCTTATGATTCAGCCATATCCAACTGGTTTTCCAAAACAATCGACTTCCCGGATACGCCCTGGCGTTCTGTTTCAGGCAAATTGCAGCAGGTCATGCGCTACGGGGAAAACCCCCATCAATGGGCTGCATTTTACGCAAGCGGGATACCAGGACCCGGTGTGGCCAGCGCTGAACAGGTGCAGGGCAAACAGCTTTCCTACAACAATATCAACGACACGGACGCAGCGTTCGGGCTGGTGAGCGAGTTTAACCCGGAGAGTGCGGCGGCGGTGGCGATCATCAAGCACGCAAATCCCTGTGGGGTTGGTGTGGGAGATGATTTGTTAACGGCATACAAGCGCGCCCTGGCCTGTGATCCGGTGAGTGCCTTTGGCGGTGTTGTCGCCCTGAACGGGCACATCAACAGAGCGCTGGCCGAGGAAATAATCAAGGTTTTTACGGAAGTCATCATTGCTCCCTCTGCCAGCCTCGGAGCGCTTGCGGTTTTTGAAACCAGGAAGAATCTGCGTGTGCTGCTGAGTGGCGGGCTGGCCGAGCGCCGGAGTGAGGCGCTTGAGATGCGTTCGGTTTCGGGGGGAATTCTGGTTCAAAGCCGGGATAATCGTAATGTGGATGACTGTGAGCTCAAGGTGGTGACAAAACGGCAACCCACCAAGGCCGAGATGGCCGACCTGCGTCTGGCGGCCATCATTGCCAAACATGTCAAGTCCAATGCGATCGTCTATGTCAGGGACGGGGCTAGTGTGGGCATTGGCGCCGGGCAGATGAGCCGGCTTGACTCAACGCTGGTTGCTGCCCGCAAATCCAAAGAAGCGGCAAAAGCCATGGGGCAGAAGCAAGCGCTTAGCGTTGGTTCGGTCGTGGCTTCGGATGCTTTCTTCCCGTTTGCCGACGGTTTGATTGCTGCGGTCAAGGCCGGGGCGACCGCGGTTATTCAGCCGGGCGGATCAATCCGGGATGATGACGTGATCGCCGCCGCCGACAAGGCGGGCATCGCCATGGTCTTTACCGGCATGCGTCACTTCCGGCATTGATGAGGTTCTGCCTACAGGCGCAACCCCGGGTGTGACCCTGGGTCTGAAGCCGGTGGGAGGCCTTGGTTTGTTCCGCCTTGTCTATTTCTTCTCCTTCACCCAGTACAGCCCGATGGCGCCTAGGGCAATCAACACCAGTATCGGGGTGATGCCGATGCGCTGACTCTGGGTCGCGGCGGTGACGGCGGCAATCGAGAGGGGGGCGATGAATGAGGTGGCCCGCCCGGTCAGGGCATAAAGGCCAAAGGCTTCGGTGGCTTCTTTTTCCTCAACCTGATCGACCAGAAGGGTGCGCGAGGCCGCCTGCAAGGCGCCGCCCGCCGCCCCGATAAGCGAGCCGGCGATGTAAAACACGATCAGGGGGGTACTGCCCGAGGTGACGGGCACGATGAACAATATGCTTTCAGGGGTGGAAGAGACGATAATTGTTCCTGCGATGAACAACAGCCAGCACGACCAGAAAACCACGGCCCGGGGTCCGAAGCGAGCATCCAGTCTGCCGCCGAAAAAGGCGCCGATTGCTCCGGCAAGGGCGGCCAGAATACCGAATATGCCAAGCTGGGTTGTTGACATGGCCAGCACACCGGCGGCGTAGATGCCTCCGAACATGAACAAGCCGTTAAGACCGTCACGATAGAGCATCGAAGTGACCAGAAACGAAAGATAGGACTTGCGTGCCGGCAGTTCGCGGATGGTTGCCCAAAGGTTTTTCAGAGCGGATTTAACAGCGTTCTTCTGGTCCGGGCTTTTGGGCGTGTCAGGGGTGAGCAAAAAAAGCGGGATGACGAAAATCAGGTACCAGAGCGCGGTCAGCGGGCCGGTGGCCCGCTCCCCTTCATATTGCGTGGCGTCGAGGCCGAAGGCCGGGGTGAAACCAAGCAGGGTTTTGCTGGTCACCGGGTCGGCAACCATGAACCCGAGCACGACAATCAGGGCAACAATCCCGCCCACATAACCTAGGGCCCAGCCCGAGCCGGAGAGTTTGCCCAATTCCGAACGCGGAACCAGCGAGGGCATCATGGAATTGGTGAAGACGGTGGAAAACTCAATTCCGACAAGGGCCAGAACAAAGGCTAACAATATCAAAGTGACCGGTGCATTGCCGTCCGGGGTGGCCAGCCACAACAGGGCCGAACCGGCAATCGCGGCAAGGGAGAAAACCGCAATCCAGGGTTTGCGCGGACCGGTTGCATCGGCCATGGCTCCTAGAAAAGGGGCCATGAGGGCAATGAAAATGCCCCCGATACCCAGAGCCTGCCCCCAGAGCTGCTGGCCATAAACCGCATCGGGGACCCTCTGGACACCTTCCATGATGGTATCGCTGGCAAAGTCCCCTTCGACTCCGGGGTTGGGCACAACCTTTGAGACAAAATAGGGAGCAAAGATGAAGGTAATGACCAGTGTGTGAAAGGGCTGGGCGGCCCAGTCAAACAGCATCCAGGAGAAAACCCCCTTCTTTGATGTTTTTGTTTCACTCATAGTTCCGGTCCCCTCCCCTGTTTGCATTCACTTTAGGCTCTGGTGCGGTTTTGTCGAGAAGCTTGCTGAAACGGGCATGTGGTCTGTGTGCTCAAAGCCGGTGTCCGTCGTGGCGACGCTATTGATGGTGACGTTGGGGGAGACGATAAACCCGTCAATGATGGCGGTGTAGTTTTCGCCCTTTACATAGGGCTGATAATTGGTGCGCACGGTGGGCAGGGTTTTGTCGCAGGCAGTTTTCCAGCCCGGGGGAAGTTTTTCCTCAGGCAGGTCAACCAGCCAGAACAGCTGTTCGAGGTCCGTGGTGTGGGGGAATTCCTTTTTGAGCAGCCTCAGGTTCCAGTCGCCGCCCAGCACCACATAATTTCCTTTTTCATATTCCGTTTTTGCAAAGTCCAGCACCGCCTCAAGCTGCTTGTGGCGGGTAGCTCCTTCGGGGTCAAAAGCGGCCAGATGCAGGTTGACGACCACCCAGTGATTCCGGCTCCCCTCGATGGCAAAACGGGTGACCAGCAATCCATAATTGCGCTTGATTATTCCACCAAGAAAGGTGGGTTCGGCTAGCAGTTTGACCATTTGTTTCGAGGTTGGAGCGGCGTTTGAAAGGGTCAGCGTTCCGTGGACAATTCTTAGGGGCCAGGGCAGGCCCCAACTGGAAATATCGGAGCGGAAGAAGGCTATCCGGCCGGGCAAACTCTCAACGATGCGGGCGCGAACCGGATGCCAATAGCTCAGAGGGCTTTTGTCCGATACTTCCTGCAACAAAAAAATATCAGCTTGTGTTTCTGCCAGGGTTTCAACGATCGCATCAAGGTTTTCTGCAACCGCCTCACTGGAAGGGGGAAACCGACTTTTGCCGCCATCGGTCACAAAATCTGAAAGTCGGCCAAGTCCTGCATAACCGATATTCCAGGTGGCGATGTGGATGGTTGCGCCAAGCTTGGTGGGAAGATTTGCCGGATGGTTCAGAGCAGAAATTTTATCGCCGGGGGGCCGGTTGCGGTTCATCCACACAACCAGCCAGATATAGGCCAGTATCAGACCCGGGAATATCGCCCAGAACAAGATTGAAGTGTCCTCCAATACTCCCCGGTTAATGCCGCGCCAGGTCAGAAAGCAGGCCGGCGGCGACAGAGAGGCGGGAGACGGAAAGCTCGCCTTCAGTCAACTCGGTGACCATTTTTTCGATGCGCCCGATTTCCCCGGCAAGGGCGGTGTCCCAGGCCTGCATGCGCTCCTCAATGGGTCCGTCCCCTGCCGCCAGTACGTCCTCGGAGAGGTCGCGCTGGGCGCGCATGACGTTGGCCAGAGCCCGGTCGAGCGCCATGCGGTCATAATGGTCGGCAACTTTTATGGTGTGGCTCTGTTCGGTTATGCGCCCGAGCCGGAAGCGTTCGAGCACGGCGAAATACCCTTCGGCTGCTATGCGTACCGGTGCGCCGACCTGTTCGGCCAACAGCACGATGTCAGTGGCCAATGTGAGGGCTGAAAGTTCGGCAACCCGGCGGGCCAGAGCGGGGGGAGTGCCCCCCTCCTCAAAGCCCTTTGCCTGTTTGGCCACGCTTTTGGCAATAAAGGGAGGCAGCAGGTCGGAGAGGCTGGTGCGGATTTCCTCAATTCCCTTGGCATAACGCTCAACGATGGTTGAAAGGCCGGGCTCGAACGAAACATTGCGCAAAAACCACAGGGTCTGGGCAACCATCAGGGTCTGCACTTCGCCATAAAGGGCAAGCTGCACTTCGCCCTTGACCT
>DROE01000306.1 GCA_011322005.1 Devosia sp. | reverse complement strand
TCAAATGGAGCTGTTTTGCTATAGCGGCCCGGCTGGGTTAAGTTTGTGTATAATTGGAAGGATAGCTGAATGAGAGTTATTGGTGCAGTTGGAAGAGGCGAGAGCATTGCAAGTTCTGGCGTGGCGCCTGAATGACGGCGGGAAGTGAACCCAACGACCGACTGTCGCCCTTTTGAAAAATGAGGTCAATATTTTTTGTTTTTGACACGGAAGCAGAAAATCCGCCTCACACAAAGAAACTGCATTCACCGACCACCTCACCCTGAGGAGCCGCTGAAAGCGGTGTCTCCAGGGGTGAATGCAAGTCGGCTTTCCTTCTTTGTAGTGCCCCTTGCCCTTCGAGGGTCGCAGCGCTCCCGCAGGGTGAGGGGTTGTTTGTTCGCGCTTTCTTGCAGGATCTAATAGATATCAACAGGAGGATATGAATTGTGGCAAAATTATCGGAACTCTCACTCGAGCAACTCGCGGCTCCTTGCAAATAACAGCCAGGTAGCCAAATGGCATATTACAAGCATCTCGAGTTTCGGAGGCGTCAAACGGCTGTGATACTCCGAGCGGCCGCGGCCCTGCAAGAAGCTGCTACACCCATAACAAGGCAAGCCACACTCTCGGCGGTTTCAATAGTTGTGCTTGCAATAGCCGCCGTAACTCAGGCCAACGCAACACTAATTGCATAGTCTGTCCCCCTCAGTGCGCCTCGTCCCAATTGTGGGCCGCCCGCGCATCGACCTGTAGTGGCACGCTGAGCATCACCGCCGGTTCGGGGGCTTTGACCATCACCGCGTTGATGGCGGCAATGGCGGTGTCGACCTCGGCCTCGGGCACCTCAAAAATCAACTCATCGTGGACTTGAAGCAGCATTTGGGCGGGCACTTTGTCAGCCGTCAGCGCCGGTTCCATCTTTATCATCGCCCGGCGGATGATGTCGGCGGCGGACCCTTGTATGGGGGCGTTGATGGCGGCGCGTTCATAAAAGGCGCGGTGGCTGGAATTGGAAGTTTTTATGTCCGGGTAGTGGCATTTGCGCCCGAATATCGTCTCCACATAGCCATGTTCGTGCACAAAAGCCTTCTGGGCTTCCATATAGTTCCTGATGCCTGGAAAACGCTCAAAATAGGTCTTGATATAGTCCCCGGCCTCGGAGCGGGAAATGCCCAGCTGGTTGGCCAGCCCGAAGGCGGAAATGCCATAGATAATGCCGAAATTTATCGCCTTGGCCCGGCGGCGCACCATCGGGTCCATGTCCTTGATGGGCACGTCAAACATTTCGCTGGCGGTCATGGCGTGAATATCGAGCCCGCCGTCAAAGGCCTTTTTCAGTGCCGCGATATCGGCGATATGGGCCAGCACGCGCAACTCAATCTGGGAATAGTCGGCTGAAACCAGCTTCATGCCCTTTGAGGCAACAAAGGCAGTGCGGATTTTGCGCCCGTCCGCCGTGCGCACCGGAATGTTCTGCAAATTGGGGTCGGATGAGGAAAGCCGCCCGGTTATCACCGCGGCCTGCTGGTAGGAGGTGTGCACCCGCCCCGTATCGGGGTTGATGAATGTTGGAAGCGCATCGGTATAGGTGGATTTGAGCTTGGAAAGGGCGCGCCAGTCCAGAATGGTGCGCGCCAGCAGAACGCCCTTGGTGTGCTCGTCATTGCCCCCCGGGTCTCTGGCGGCAAGGCTTTCCAGAACCCCCACTCCGGTGGCCCAGGCCCCGGTTTTGGTCTTTTTGCCCCCCTCAAGGCCCATCTTGTCAAACAGGATTTCCCCCAATTGCTTGGGGGAGCCGGGGTTG
>DROE01000305.1 GCA_011322005.1 Devosia sp. | reverse complement strand
GGGAATTTACTGGAACGGATTATGGATGCCACCAGCCCTACGGTGATCAATGCCTATGAGGAAAAAATTGAAACGCTTCAAAATCAAAAGGCTCTCATGAGCGAAAAATTGCAAAATGGAGTGGTAACAAAAGGCAGCATGAGTGAATTTATCGAACCAGCTCTGAAATTTCTGGCAAACCCTTGGAATCTCTGGGCTTCTGGCGAGTTCATCCTGCAAAGAACAGTGCTCAGACTGGCCTTTTCCGAGCGTATTGCCTACTGCCGGAATAAGGGCTATCGAACCGCTAAAACCTCCTTACCTTTCAAGGTGTTAGCGGGTATCTCAATGGGTAATTGTGAAATGGTGGAGGTGAGAGGAGAAACCTCGAACCGCAACCAGGCAACCGAACAGATTGCCGGCCAACTTCTTGGCCGCCCCATCGGAGCGAAGCACGAAGTGCGTCAGCGCGAGATCGAAAAAATGGTGGGCCCGGCAGGACTCGAACCTGCGACCAGACCGTTATGAGCGGTCGGCTCTAACCAACTGAGCTACAGGCCCACTTTCATTGCGCCGGATGCAATTCCCGGCGTTGACACGCCCCGCTGTTACCTGAAACAAAGGCACATCGTCAAAGCAAAAATTCCCCGTCCCGACAAGCGCAGAACTTTAGGTCACGGACCCATCAAACACCGGCAATCAGTGTTTGCCGGACACAGCGCACAGGGCACACCTGCCAACTGTTGCCCTCCCTGCGGCCCCAAAAGTGACGCAAATCTGAGCCAGATTTGCCACGGTCTCGCCTCAAAAAAGGAATTGCACCCCATGCGCCCCGCCATTTTCATCGCGTTTTTTGCAGCCTTTGTGTTTCTTTCCCCCGCTATCGCCCAGACCGGGACAAAGCCGGGAATAATTTCCCTGCAGGGCATTGGCGAGGTGACCTCGGTCCCCGACATGGCGATTGTCCGCTCAGGTGTCGTGACCAACGCCCAGACCGCCCGCGAGGCGCTGAGCGCCAATACCGCCGCCATGAGCAGGCTTTTTGCCCTGCTAAAGGACAATGCAATCGAAGAGCGCGACATCCAGACGTCGGATTTTTCGGTGCAGCCCCAATATGTCTACCCCAACCGGCCCGACGCCAGTGGCAACCCAAAGCCGCCGCGCATCGTTGGCTATCAGGTGTTCAACAATGTCACCGTACGGGTACGCGACTTGGATAATCTGGGGGCGCTCATCGACGCTGCGGTGACCGTTGGCGCAAACCAGATCAACTCCATTTCCTTTGCGGTGTCCGATACCGCACAATTGCAGATCGAGGCGCGCCGGGCCGCCATGGCCGACGCCATCGCCAAGGCCGAGCTTTATGTGGAGGCGGCAGGTCTGTCTCTGGGACGCATTGTCTCCATCCGCGAGGACGGAGGCAGCAGGCCGGTTTTTCAGCCCGAGATGGCCCGCATGGCCATGGCCAGTGACGCCGTGCCCGTCGCCGCGGGCGAGTTGACCTTTTCCAGACAGGTGTTCGTTGAATGGGAACTGGTGCAGGAGGACTAAACTCCAGGAGTCGGTTGACATTCACGCTCCCAAGCCCGGGCGCTGACCAACTTCAGGCGAAAGCCTGCCACAGCATGCGCGCACCAACAACAAGAAGGAACAGACCAAAAGCAAGCCTGAGGTTTTTCTGGTCGAGACGGTGGGCCAGGGCCGCCCCCAGCGGCGCAACACTTGCCGCCACGATGCCGATGATAAACAACGCCGGAACGTTGACATAGCCGAGGCTGAAAGGGGGGCGCCCGACCACATCCCAGCCCGAGACGATAAACCCGATGGTGCCGGGCACCGCCAGAGCCAGGCCCAGTGCTGCACTGGTCCCCACGGCCCGGTGCATGGAATTGCCGAACGCCGCCAGCGTGGGCACACTCAACGAGCCCCCTCCAATGCCCATAAGGGCTGAAAAATAGCCGATTATTGCCGCCATTACCCGGTTTGTGGCGACCGAGCCGCCCAATTGTGCCATCAGCTTTCTTTGCACCGGCAAAACCATATTCAGGGCCACAAAAAGCGCTATAACACCAAAAATGATGCGCAGCATATCCCCGCTGTAAAGCCGGGCCATCAGCCCCCCGAGCAGCGAAGCCCCGATGATGAACGGCGCCCAGACCTTAAGCACATCCACCAGCACCGCCCCGCGCTGATAGTGGGCGCGTGCGCTTGTCGTGCCGGTGGCGATGATGACCGCCAGCGAGGTGGCCACCGCCACGTGCTGAAACACCTGCTCGTCAAACCCCATGATTTCAAAGGTGAGCGCCATTGCCGGAACCATGACGATACCGCCCCCGACCCCGAGCAGCCCCGCAATCAGCCCCGCCAGTGCCCCGGCGGCGAGCAGGCCACCAATCAGTGGCAAGAACTCAATCAGGTCGGGCAAATGCGCTGGTCCGTATTATTTGGCAGGAATTTGCAGAGATAGCATGAGCAACCCTATTCACTCCAGCCCGCACGGCTAAATAACGCAAGCACCTGGTCGCGCCTCTCATAGGGCTGGGCGCATACCACCTGGGGCGGAGTCTGCCCTTCGGCGTTCTGCGCTGTAAAACTGGCCCCCTCATTGAGCAGCGCCTCAACGATACGCTCGTTGCACCAGGCCGCCGCCGTATGCAGCGGGGTTCTGTTTTCTCTGGACAGTTTTGCCGTGTCAGCACCGGCCAGCAGCAACACCTCAACCACCTCGAACCCACCCTTGGCGCCCGAGGCCACATAAAGCATCGTATCGCCATCAGAATTGACGAGATTGGGGTCCCCCCCTTCCGCCAGATATCGCTGTACTCCCCTGACATCATTGTTGCGCACCTCGGTAAAAACCGGATGTTCTGAAGAGGTATCCCCCGGCTGGCAGGCCGCAACCACCGAAAAAAGAGCCAGGGCGGCCAAAATCCGTAGTGCCATGATTTAATCTCCACTCAGATATGCAACAATCTGACGATTGTGCGCCTGTGCGCGATGCTCGAACAGATAGATGCCCTGCCAGGTGCCCAGAGCCAACTGCCCGGATGTGACGGGGATGCTGACACAGACCTGTGTCAATGCAGCCCGGATATGGGCGGGCATATCATCGGGCCCCTCGGACACATGCGAAACCCACTCCAGACCCTCCGGCGCAATGCGTGAGAAGAATTCCTGCAAATCTGTTTTTACGTCCGGGTCGGCGTTTTCCTGAATGAGCAAAGAGCACGAGGTGTGGCGGCAGAACAGGGTCAGCAGACCGGCGCCTATTTTGCTGTCCCCAACAAAACGGGCCACCTCGGCAGTGAACTCATAAAGCCCCTGCCCCCGCGTCGACAGCTGGATAACACTTTGTTCCTGCATCCGTGGACCTCCGGCAACCATCTTCAAAATGGGCACGCAAGAAAAGAGCTACTCGTCCTTCAGCTCCGGCATGAGTTCCTGCAATCTGACTTTTTCAAAACGCCGCATCCAGCGCCCGGCAATGGCCCGGAACGGCAGCGGATTGAGATAGTGCAGCCGCTCGCGCCCCACTTTGCGCGAGACCACCAGTTCGGCATCTTCCAGGAGTTTCATGTGCTTGGCCATGGCCTGACGCGACAAGCCAAAACCTTCAGAGAGCTTGGCAAGCGAGCGCCCGCTTTGCGCATATATGCGGTCCAGCAGCGCCCGGCGCGTCTTGTCGGCCAGTGCCTGAAATACCAAATCCCGATTCATGGGAAATATTGTTAGGCAACCTCAGAGTTGTCTGTCAAGTGAAAGACAGACCAACAGCGCCCAGGATTCAATGTCTCAGCTTTTTCGCTCAAGCGATTCAGGGGATTTACGTTTTTGGCCCCAGGCGCCCCCCCTTGCAACAAAACTCCGGCAGAGACTATTTCCCAAGCCAGGCCAGCGAATGCTGCAAAAATTCCCTGCCGCCCTTTTGTTGCCATTCCCCGTGAGCCATGACGACAATTTCCGGGTTGCACTCCAGCAGGCGGTCTCGCGCCGACCGTGCAGCGCTTTTGTTGAAAAAACTCAGACGCCATTCAAGCGGCGCCTTGCCTTTCATGATGCCCCAGTACCTTGCCAGAAACACCTGCCAGCCCTTCCAGTTTTTTTCAACAAACCCGTGTGCGAAATTCTCCGACAGGTCTGCCAGAATTGCCGTTGAAGAGGGGGCATGGAAAAACACCAGTTCGTCCATTGCCGGCGACCCGGTGAAATGGAATACCTCAATTGCTCCGCCCCAGCTCCGCGGTGGCATATCGCTCAGCGCCGGTTCAAAATTCAGGTCCTGGCGTTTTGCGATTGTAGATGCGGGCCCCCATAGTTTGGCTTCGGGGAAAGCCGCTTTCCATCCGCCAAGAAACAGATGGTGGATTTTGTTGGGGCTGACCAGATGAGCAACGGCCCCAAGTGCCGCTACCTCGTCCCTGAGATCATCATCCAGCGCCACCGGCGACCACACCCAAAGGCTCTCATCGGGCAGCCTCACCACAATCATCCGCGTTGGATAGGCAAAGCCGAAAAAATCGACATTGGGCCCCTCGCACAGCCAGATGTCTTTCCCGATGGATTGTAGTCGAGCCATGAAACCTGCTCCCCATACCTTGATACTGATCAGGTAGGCAGGAGCCCAACAAAAGGCAAGTTTCAGGCCTTCCTCACTGGCTGGCGGAGCACTGTTTTCAGCTTCTCCGGCGCGGTTCGGCGCGCATCATTAAGGTAGATTTCGTGATGGTATCCGTTTTCGACAAACCCGTTCGCAGGCAGGAAATCTTGATGCATGCGTGCAATGACCGGCGCCTCATCAGCAAACGGGCCGATATGCATGATCTGCACGGCCAATCCCTCTTCGAACATTTCCAAGCGCAGGCTTTCAGGGCGTTTGCCCAGCTTTTCCTCTCCCTTGACTACCCCCTCTTCAAACATTTGCTCGCTTGTCCATTCCGGCAGCACAATCATCAGCCGCCATTTCCACTTGTTACGGTTTCCCTTGATGAAATCATCCATGTCATCGGCCCACCACAGCCCCTCAAGCGGAGCCATCACGAAATCCTTGCCCATCTTTTTCTTGGCCGCAAACTTGATGGGGTAGATGGTGGAATAAAGCCACTTGACCGATTGCGCGAAATTCTCGCCCTCGGGCGCCCCCTCCCCGTCAATCATCGCAAAAAGCATGTCGGGCACCGTGACGACAGAAAAATCCTTGTGGGTGGGTTGATAGAGTTCCTTCAGCTTTTTCTTGAAATCCAGTTTTTCCATAACGCTTCCTTTCGCTCGGGTTTCGCTCACTTGGGTTCCGGCCCCTGTTCGGGCCTGATTTCCAGATGGTCCGCCGTTCGTTTCACCCAGTCCGCTTCGGCCCTGAGCAGGGAAAGGGAATGGTCAAACAGCGCCGCGACAAAATCGGGAAGCGGTTGCTGTTCGAACTGGATATTCTCCAGCCGCTCCAGTTCCGATGCGATTGCCTCGCCACGCTCACGCAGCGCCGCCACACCCGCTTCCCGATCAAGCACCGGCCAATGGGCCATGCCCGCCAACACACTGGAATAGGTGGGGCGATGTTCCCTGAGGGCTTGCAAAGACTGCGCCACCAGCGCCCTGCGACCGGCCCCGGTCACCGAATAGGTCTTTTTTGCTTTGGCCCCGTCCGGCTTTTTTGCAACCACCAGTCCGGCTTTTTCCAGCTTGCCCAGAACAAAATAAATCGAAGAGAAGCCAATCTGCGTCCACTCGCGCATGCCCCGTTCTTTGATTACCTGCTCGAGCTGATACCCGTGGCGCGGCATTTCAGCCACCAGCCCCAGCACCATCAGTTCGGCTACCGTAAGTTTCTTTTCATGTTCGCCGCGGTTGGCGGCGGTTTGATTGTTTTTCATATTCTAGTACTAGAATATACCTGTCAGAGTGTCAAGCGGTCAGGATGGACTCGGGTCCTGACCATCAAAAGCCTTTACCTCATGCAGCACCTGTGAAACTCTGGCCGGATTATTTGTTCGGAGAAGATCATGCCCCCCTTGCGCACCCTGGCCAACTTGGCTCTTGTTCTTGCTTCCCTGGTCCTTGCGCTTTTCAGCGTCACCGCAAGTCTGGCCCAGCAGGAGGGCCCCAGCTTCAAGTTTTCCCTGTTTGAAGTCGAGGGCTTTGTAATTTCCGACAGCTACACAATCGACAAATCCTTCGGGGAGCGCTTTGAACTCTCCGTTCCGGTGCCCTTTTCCGTTGATGTGCCAAGGCAGGACAATGTGACGACATTTCTCAACCCCGGCGATGGCACCGACGACATGCAGCTCAAGATTGATTTTGTCACCGGTGACAGGGACACCGAACTCAGCGACCGCCGTCTCATCGAAAACCAGCGTTTTGTCACCATGACCCTGCCCATGGGCCCGCCCGAAGAGCGTCTGCAAGTCCTCGCCCGCCTGCTTGCCAACGACGGTTTCAACAGGGCTGTCGCCAGTTATGAGAAAAACGAATATATCGGCACGCGCGGCACAAAAATCGGCGATTACGATGCCATCGAGGTTGTGGGCCGCTATGTCGACCCCGCTATTGGCCTGCTCTTTGTCCGCATCGTGGGCATCCCCAATCCAGACGGGGAGACAAGTATATTCAGCGTTGCCAATATCGTGGCCGACATGTTCGAGTTGACCGGCCCCGACGACCTGGCATTGACCGGCAGCGGCAAGACCCTGGCCAGCTTCGAGTATATCGGGAAGTAGGCGAAACTGACCTCTCCGTCAGGCCATCAATTCAGTATTGGCTCTCAAACAGCCCTTCGCCCTGCTCATCAATAATCTGGCGGCCCTTGGCCAGCGTCACGCTCGCCGCCTGGTCCGCCGTACTCAGCTTGTCGGCGCGAATAAACTCTTTGACCTGTGCCTCGCCGTTGATGGTTTTTTCGATTTCACCGCAAAGCTGAAACTCGCTCCCGGCCTTCATTTCAAGGGCGCGAATGCTAAAACCCTTATACTCCTCTTCGCCTAAAACCTTTGGCACACCAACCTCGGCGCCCGCATCGCCGCCAAACAATCTTGTTAAAAATGACATCCTGATTCTCCAACTGGTCCGAACCTGCTCACCGCTTTCCTTAACAAACCCCAAGGCGCGCCGATAGGGCTCCCGCTGGCCCCGTTTCGGCAAAAAGGCCCGGCCCGCTCAAGCCCTGTTGTCGAGCAGGCGCTCCAGCAGTCGGCCAAGGTCCCGGCGAACTTGTTCCGGCTCTGATCCGGGTAGCTGTTCAAGCCCGATCATGGCCCCGTAAAGCAGGCGGGCCTTTTGCCGGCTTGCCTCCCCGTCTGCACCGGCTTTCAGAAACAGGCTTGCGACAAAATCCAGCCGCGCCGCTTCAACCTCTTCAACAATTTGCGCCACGCTTTTTTCGGTTCGCGCCCACTCCCTGATGGCGGCCTCCACCCGCGGCCCCCCATAGTCGGCGCTTTGGTCACCGGTCGCCAACGCGATCAGGGACAGAAGCTGGGCATACGCGCCCTCTCCTTTTTGCGCAACCTTGGCGATGGTTTCAAAGGTCGCAATATCCACCCAATGCTCCAGCATCGCCACCTTGAGCGTCCCCAAATCCCTGAAATGCCAATAAAATGAGCCCTTGCTCACTTTCATGTTGCGGGCAATGGCTTCCACGCGGATGGCCTGAGGCCCTCCCGCCCCAAGCGCCCTGAACGCGCCCCTGATCCAGTCCTCAGCCTTGAGTGTATTTTTCTTTGTCATGGAAAAACCATACGGCACCGTATTGATTCCCGCAAATTTCCATGTAACATACGCTACCGTATGGAGCTGGATTTCATCGCCCGCTCCAAAGGGAGACAAGATATGCAAAAACTGCGTTTTATCTACGGGCTGGGTTGCTGGCTGTTTGGAGTTGTCACCGGTGCCGTCCACGTCCTGTTCGAACTGGCCCCAAAAAGCGAGAAGGGCGAAGAGCTCTCCCAACTGCTGGCAACCTTCATCCTTGAGTTGCCCGGAGGCCAGGTCAGCGCCTACTCCTTGTTTTTCGGGATTTCGCTGCTGATGGGGCTGATGCTTATCGGCTTCGGCATAGCCAATCTTCTGGTGCTTCACCGCACACCCAAAGATCACTTGCCGCCCCTCTCCTTCCAGACAGTCAACATGCTGTTCTCGCTTCTGGCACTCCTGCTGGCATGGAACTATCTGTTCATTCTGCCCACCCTGCTCACAGGTCTTTCCTTCCTGTGTTTCCTCTTTGTCTTGATCGCCGGCAAAGTGCGCGGCACTGGCTGAAGCGGAACAGCACCTGCAAACAACATGGACGACCCCATGCGCTTGGAAGAAGGCTATTTCAGATGAACAGATTCATCCTTTCTGCCGCCATTCTCTCCACCCTCACCCTGTTGCTGCATGTGCTTGGCGGCGCCCCCGAATATCTCGCTCCCGCCTGGACCAGCGATGTGACACAAGACCAGAGAACCCTCTATTCTGTGCTCTGGCACACCATGACCGCCCTGCTGGCCATCAACGCCATCGCCCTGTTCCTCGCCGCCCGTTCTGAACAACCCCTGCCGTTCGTGGCACTGGTTTCAGCACAATACATGGCCATGGCGG
>DROE01000304.1 GCA_011322005.1 Devosia sp. | reverse complement strand
ATGGGGAGGTGGTGCCTTGCGTTATGATGACCATCACCAATAATGCCGGTGGCGGGCAGCCGGTCAGTCTGGCCAATATCAGGGCAACAGCAAAAATCGCCCGCGCCCACAATGTGCCCTTCATCATTGATGGCTGCCGGTTTGCCGAAAACGCCTGGTTCATCAAACAGCGCGAAGAGGGGCAGGGGAAACGCTCGATCAAATCCATCGTGCGGGATTGTTTTGCCGATGCCGATGGCATGACCATGAGCGCAAAAAAGGATGCGTTTGCCAATATTGGTGGCTGGCTGGCACTGAATGATGATGAACTGGCGCAAAAGGCGCGCACAAGGCTTATCCAGACGGAGGGGTTTCCCACTTATGGCGGGCTGGCGGGCCGCGACCTGGACGCCATTGCGCAAGGGCTAAGGGAAATCATCGACGAGGACTATCTGCGTTACCGGGTTCGCACCAACGAATATATCATTGAGCGGCTCGATACGCTGGGGGTGCCGGTGGTCAAACCGGCTGGGGGCCATGCGGTATTTGTCGATGCGCGGGGCTGGCTCAGCCATATCGCGCCGCTGAAATATCCGGGGCAGGCGCTGGCGGTGGCGCTTTACGAAATCGGGGGCATCAGGTCTTGCGAAATCGGCACGGTGATGTTTGGCCGCTCCCCCGATGGCCAAGAAAGCCCGGCGGCGATGGACCTGGTGCGCATGGCTATCCCCCGGCGGGTCTATACCCAGTCCCACGCTGACTATATCGTTGAGGTGTTCGAGGAACTGGCGGCGATGAAGGACAGGCTCACGGGATATAAAATCATCAAAGAGCCGCCGATGATGCGCCACTTCACGGCGAGGTTTGCACCCTTGGCGGGGTGATCTGGCGCTGCTGTATTTTTGCCCAACCTGTGTGGGAGCGTGCCCTGAAAAAGCGGGGTAGGGCAGAAATTGAAAGCGTTTTTACGTCGTCTTGGCGCGGCCTATGGCAGCGCCATCATTTTGATGTTCTTTTCAGAATATTTCTTTCTGAACGAAGGACCGGTTTCAGAACTGCTTGATACGCTGCAATCCGACCCCGTGCTGGCGGTGCCCGCTTTTATCTCGTTTGCCGGGTTTTACACGCTGTTCACCTATCCGATGCTGGTGCTGCTTTCCTATTATAATGTGCGCACGCTTTCAGGTCTGCTGCTGGCCGGAGCGGTGTTCGGCTGGGCCACCGAGGGCTCAACCATTCCGGTCATTTACGAGGCCATTCCGGTTTCCTTTGTTTTCCCCAGCATTGGCTGGCACGCCTTGATTGACGTTCTGGTTGGCTGGTATTTTGTACGCCTTGGCATGCGGCGCTTCGGGGTGGTTGCAAACGGGGCGATGTTTATCGTTCTGGGCGCGCTGTGGGGGATGTGGGCCACATGGTTCTGGGGTGGGGCCGAAGCGGACGCCATGGCTCCGCTCAGCCCTGCCGATTTTGCTCTGGTCGCCGTTGTTAGCAGCGGGTTCTGGCTGCTGGGCATGGTGCTTGCGGACCATTTTTCCAAAAAGGAATTCAGGGTGAGCAAATGGGAGGTAGGGGTAATCGGGCTGATCTATATCGTGCTGGTACCCCTGATTGCTTTTCCCTATCTGCCCCTTTCATTGTTGATTGTTCCGGTTGTGGCTTTGACAATTCTGGCGCTGTGGCGGGGAAGAAACTTTATGGGCAAAGCAACGATACTGGAGCGCCTTCACACAAGCCGTCCTCCCCGGTGGAGCTATATTCTGGCGCTGCTGACCCCGGCGACTGCCGTGCTGATTTATCCTTGGTTTTTTGCCAACGAGGTTCAGGTGCCAACCGAGGACATCGTCGTTGTGCTATTGTTGGCGGGGCTGGCGTGGTTT
>DROE01000303.1 GCA_011322005.1 Devosia sp. | reverse complement strand
CCGTCCGGCTGGGGCGGAAAATTCGGCGATCGCAGCAAGTGAAACTTCCGTATCAACCCCCAACTCCTCCCCGACACACAGGGCACCCAGAGCATTGGCCAGCATGTGCCTGCCCGGCATGCTGACATCCAGGGAGATGTTCCCACCCGCAAGGCCAACCCGGGCGGTTGACCCCGCCGCCCCGGCTTGCACGCCGCTCAGGACAATATCTGCGTTGCTGTCAAAACCATAGGTAACAAAACGTCTTACACCGGCTTTCTCAGCCAATTCCCTAAGTATCTCCACATAGGCATGATCTCCATTTACGATTGCAGCCCCCCCCGGCACCATACCTGAAAAAATCTCTCCCTTCGCCCGGGCTATACCCTCCATGTTCTTGAAATTGCCGATATGGGCCGAGCCGATATTGGTAATCAGAGTCACATGCGGGCACACCATATTGCTGAGAGGCGTAATTTCCCCGGCATGGTTCATGCCGATTTCAAATACACCGAATTCAGCAGCTTTTGGCAGGCCCGCCAACATCAGGGGCACCCCCCAGTGATTGTTGTAGCTCCTGATTGAAGCGTGGGTCTTTCCTGCCCTTGAAAGTATCGAGCGCACCATTTCCTTGACTGTGGTCTTTCCCACGCTGCCGGTTATGGCCGCGATTTTCGCTCCCGAACGCGCCCGCGCCGCAACGCCAAGCTGGCCCAGCCCTTCAAGCGCATCTGGAACAACGAGCACAGGCAGCTTGCCAAATTCACCCCCGCGTTGCTTGCTCACCAGCGCCACAGCGGCACCGTTCCTTATTGCACCTGCAACATAATCGTGACCATCGAAGCGCTCGCCCTTTATCGCGACAAACAGTGCCCCCGGCTCCAACGTCCGGGAATCGATGGATACCGAAAAAACTGATTCCGCTGAAATGTTCCGGGCCCGTCCCCCGGTGATTTCGATTATCTCTGCAACGCTGAACAGATCCGCCATCACTTATGCGCTAATGGCTTTTGCCACCTGCTCATGGTCCGAAAAGGGCTGTTTGCCTGTTCCCACGATCTGGTAATCCTCATGACCCTTGCCCGCTACAAGCAGCACATCGCCTTTTTCCAGCATTGCCACAGCGGCGGCAATCGCCTCACTCCGGTTGCCGATTTCCTTGGCATCCGGTGCGGCTTTCATTATTTCGGCCCGGATTGCTGCGGCATCCTCGGTACGCGGATTGTCGTCGGTAACAATAAGCCTGTCGGCCACTTCGCTGGCCTCCCTTCCCATCAGCGCACGCTTGCCCTTGTCCCGGTCACCCCCAGCACCGAACACCACCACCAGCCTGCCCCTTGCATAAGGGCGCAAAGCCTCAAGTGCGGTTTTCAACGCTTCGGGAGTGTGGGCGTAGTCAATGAATACGGCCGCGCCGTTTTTGGTAGCCACCCGTTCGAGTCGGCCCCGCGCACCCTCCAGCTTTTCAAGCGCGGGCACCACCAGGTCCTTGTCCACCCCCCCAGCCATCACCATGGCCGCGGCCATCAGGGCATTGGAAACCTGAAACTCTCCGGCCAGCGGCAGATGGAAGTCAAGCGGCTCACCCACCAGCCTGCCCGTTACCCGTTGTCCCCAGCCGTCGCGCTTTACGTCACCGATTTCGATATAGGCCCCCTCTTTACCCACGGTCAAAAGCGTTGCCCCCCGCTCCAGCGCCCCGAACATGAAAGGCATATGCTCGGGGTCATCGGCATTGACTACCGCAAAGCCTCCATCAACCATCAATTCAGAAAACAGGCGCAGTTTGGCATCCCGGTAATCCTCCATTCCCGCGTGATAATCCAGATGGTCACGGCTCAGATTGGTGAAGCCGACAACGTTGAACTGCACCCCGTCCATACGCCGCTGGTCCAGCCCGTGGCTTGAGGCTTCCATCACCACATGCTCGAAACCCTCGCTCTTGAGTTGCGCCAGGTCCTGATGCAGTTTTAGGGGGTCCGGGGTTGTGAGCATGCCCGAAACGGTTTTGTCCCCGGTATCAAGTCCAAGAGTGCCGATGGAAGCGCCTTTCAGACCCGCCTCTTCCCATAGCTGGCGCACAAACGAAGCAACAGAGGTTTTGCCGTTGGTGCCGGTAATCGCCATCATCGTATCAGGTTGTGCTCCGGCCACCCGCGCTGCCGCTTTTGCATAGGCCGCTCTGACATCATCAACGACGATGGTCATGAACCCCGTGTCCCCAAGCCCCTCCCGGTCCGAAACAACAACCCGCGCGCCGCGTTCAACCGCCTTGGCCGCAAAACTGTCCCCGTGGGCAACCGAGCCGGGCAGAGCAAAAAAGGCTTCCCCGAAAGCAATCGCCCGGCTGTCCGAGTGGATACCGGTTATTCTGATATTCTCGATTCTTGAGACGTCCACCGCCCCTTCCAGCAAATCCGCCAGCAAATATGTCAAAATTGTCTCCCCTCAGGAATCTGCCTGGTTTTCCGCGCTCAACAATTCCACCGGTACCAGCGCAGCATCGCTCATATCACCAAACTCTGGCATGATGCCAAGCATGGGGGCAATTTTTTGCACGACCCTGCCGGTTACCGCGCCTGCATTCCAACCTGCGGTGCGTCCCGACTGCTCATTTTCTGCCTTGGGCTCATCCACCAGAATTACCATCGCATATCGTGGATTGTTCAGGGGAAACGCCGAAGCAAAGGCGTTCAGATTCTTGGTGGTGTCGTAACGGCCATCAACAACCTTGTCCGCGGTTCCGGTTTTACCGCCCACCATATAGCCGCCCGCAATCTGGTTCATCAGGCGGCCCGAGCCCTCAAGCGCGTTCAGCCGCATCAGATAGCGTACATAACGGCTGGTTTCAGGTGAAATCACCTGCCGGCCCAACTGGCGCGCTTCATCCTCGGTGCGCACAAACATGGTTGCCGGAACCTGATAACCGTCATTGACGAAGGCCGCGACCGCCGAGGCCATGTGCAGGGGCGTGACGGAAAGCCCGTGTCCGAACGAGGCGGTGGCAGCCCCCACTTCGGAGAAGGTTTCCGCAATGGTCGAGCGCTTTGTTTCGGGCAACTCGATGGGCAGCGCATCGTCAAATCCGATTCGGGTCAGAAAAGCCCGGTAATTATCCTTGCCCATGGCCTGCATGATACGGATGGTACCGATATTGGAGGAATATTTATAGACTTCCGGCAGCGTAAGAATACGCCCCTTGCCCCGATAGTCGTTAATGGTGAAACGCCCGAAACGAATACCGGCCCGTGCATCGAATTCATCGGTTATCCTGACCAGTCCGCTATCAAGCGCACCGGCCAGAGTGACGGTCTTGAAGGTCGAGCCCAACTCGAATGTTCCTGCCGTCACCCGGTTGAGGCGCCCCTCTTCCAGAGCGCTGGCCGGCACGTTGGGGTCAAAATCCGGCAGCGACGACAGCGCAATAACCTCGCCGGTCCTCACATCAACAATAACTCCCGCCGCCGCAATGGCCCTGTATCGCTCCAGCGCATCGACAAGCTCGGCACGCAGGGCATGCTGCACCCGCATGTCGATGGAAAGATAAACCGGCTGGAGTTCGCGGTCGCGCGCCAGGCCGATTTCCTGCAACAACCTTATTTCTTCCCCATCCAGATAACGCTCGATGCCGGCAATGCCCTGATTGTCAACATTCACCGCTCCAAGAATGTGCGCCGCATCATTGCCGCCGGGGTAAAACCGTTTGCTTTCGGTCACGAAATCTATTCCCGGAATGCCAAGATTGAAGATGCGCTCCTGCGCCGCCGGGGTCATTTCGCGCTTCAGCCAGACAAAACCCTCGTCCCCGTCCAGTTTTTCGCGCAACCAGGCGCTGGTGACACCGGGGAGTTCCGGAAGCAGCTTTTCCACCGCCTCATCCAGGTCGATAATCCGGCGCGGCTCGGCGAATAGCGAGGGCACCCTTATGTCCATGGCCATTTCCATGCCATTGCGATCATAAATCACCGGGCGTGAGGCTGTTATGGCGCTGCGCGCTTGCCCCTCATCAGACAGACTGGTTTCTACCATTCCAAGCTGAACCAGCCGCGCCCCGATAATGCCAAAAACCACAAGCAGCCCCAGCATGGCAATATGGATGCGCGACCGCGTCATGTTTTTGCGGGTCTTGCGCCCCCCTTCGAGCGCTATGGGTGCCCCGGCGACGCTTGTCTCCAAACTCATTGTTCCAGAAGCTCCGCCAGTTTGTCTCCGATGGGATCAACGCCTGCGTCCAGCGCCGCAAACAGGGCGGTCAGTGCCGCGTCGTTGGCAATCTGGGGCCGCATGGGCAGTTCAGAAATCGTTCCAAACTGTTCCGCTTTCAGGGTTTCAAGGCCAAGGGCCTCGGAATAGCGCGCCACCAGCGGCGCAATAGTTGCGGGCTGGGTAAGATAGGCCCAGTCCGCCTTCAGCAAAGACAGGTTGCCCCGCTGCTGGTTCACAGCGCGCTGCAGCGCATGCATGTCGTTGGCAATGGCCTCGGATTGGTACTTGATGGCATAAACCCCCACCAGTGCAACAACCGAGGTGACGAGCAACACCAGATTGATGCCTTTTATCATGCCGCCCCCCTTAAACTGCTCAGGGGAACGCCCAGACCCGCAAACGAAACCGTTCGCGCCTCCTCACCGGTACGGGCGGCCCAGCGCAGAGTGGCCGAGCGCGCGCGCGGATTGGCCTCAATTTCGGCGACTGAGGGTTTTGCTGCCTTGGCAACCGGTGCCCAGCGCACCGCTTCAACCTCTGCGGGGGGCAAATGCCGTGATTGCTGGCCTGACTTTTTCGCTCCAGCAAAAAACCTTTTCACAATTCGGTCTTCGAGCGAATGAAACGTAACCACGACCAGTTTACCGCCCTCGGATAACAGTCGTTCCGCCGCGAACAACCCTTCGACCAGTTCGTCAAACTCAGCGTTCACTGCGATGCGCAATGCCTGAAATGTCTTCGTCGCCGGATGGTTGCCGCCGGGTTTGCGCCCGATGGTTTCTTCAATGATATCAGCAAGTTCCAGTGTGGTTCTGATGGGACTCTCTTTGCGTGCCTCCACCACGGCTCCGGCAATCCTTGTGGATTTTCTTTCTTCTCCAAAGGCAAAGAGAATTTCGCCCAGGGCCCTCTGGTCGTAGGTGTTGACAATATCGGCGGCAGTTTTGCCCGCTCCCCCCATGCGCATGTCCAGCGGTCCCTCGCGCATGAACGAGAAGCCCCGTGTTGCATCATCAAGCTGCATGGAACTGACCCCGATATCCAGAACAATCGCATCAGGTCCGGCTGCACCCGCAGCCTCTGCAAGCTTGTCCATCTCACCGAACCGACCCCGAACAAACCGGAAGGATGACCCGAATTCCTGCGCCAATTCTTCTGCGGAACGTTGCACACCGGGATCGCGGTCAATCGCTGTCACCCTGGCATTCCTGTTAAGCAGAGCCCGCGAATATCCCCCTGCTCCAAAGGTGCCATCAATGATACGCAGCCCCCCAACCGGCCCCAAAACCTCCAGCATCTCCCTAAGCATCACCGGCCGGTGGGCGAGCAGTTTCCCGGCAGTGGAATTCTGGTGGTTTGTGCCCATATTTCGGTTCTACTCCACGCCCGTTTCCCGGGGTTTGTTGCCCGGTGGTACAGGATTTCCCAAAAAACGGGAAAAGGTCGGCTCCATTTTGCAGGATGAGCTTTAAGATTTTGTTTCCCTTAACCATGCGCGGGCGCCAGCTTCGCGCGGGGTATAACAGAATGCCAGTTGACCTGTAAGCCGGGTTCTGTAGGGCACCAGTCTCCTGATGCGTGGTGACCATTCATCTGGGACGCAAAATTGCTTTTGCGCCTCGTGCGACCAACCCGGATGACTAACCCGAAAATCCTGGTCCTGGGGTTGCCCCCGGCGTCATCCCTATTTGGTCTTGCTCCCGGTGGGGTTTGCCCTGCCGGCCCTGTTGCCAGGCCCGCGGTGCGCTCTTACCGCACCCTTTCACCTTTTCCCTCCCGCGCTCACGCCCGGAAAGGTAGTCTGCTTTCTGTGGCACTTTCCCTGGGGTCGCCCCCGCCGGGCGTTACCCGGCACCGTGTTTCCGTGGAGCCCGGACTTTCCTCCCCCGGTTCCTTCCCGCTGGGGAAGGCCGGAAGCGGTCACCCGGTCAACTGGCACCTGATATATAGGTCATTTTGCGGCGCTGTCGAACCGATTATTTTGTCACGCACCCCAATTGCAGCGGAGTTACAACCCGCGCGCCCTTGCTATAACATCATAGGCCGCATTTATCGCCGCGACCCGGGCCGTGGCCATCCCAATCAACTCCTCGGGCACCCCTTTGGCCATCAGCCGGTCCGGGTGATGCTCCAGGACAAGACGCCGGTAAACCCGTTTGACTTCCTCGTCACTGGCTTCAGGCACCAGTCCAAGAACCAGATAGGGGTCGCGCGCGCCGTCTCCCAGGATAAACTGGGCCGCAATCTGCTCGAAACGCGCGCTGTCAAAGCCGAATATATCCGCCACATTCCTGAGATATTCCAACTCGCCCTCGTGAATCATGCCATCGGCCGATGCGATATGAAACAGAGCGTCAAGCACATGTTCGAGCGTTTCGGGACTATCCTGAAACAGCCTGCGGATTTTGCGCGCATAAGAGCGGTAACCGGCCACATCACGCTGGGCCAGCGAAAAAAAACGCTCAACCTGCTCGGATTCCCCGGCGGGAATCTCCACAATGCTCCGGAATGCGCGCACCTCAGAGATGCTCACCACTCCATCGGCGACCGCCATTTTGGCCGAAAGCGCCACCAGCGCCAGCGTAAAGGCCGCGTCCTTGCCCCCGGGCAGCCATTTGTCCGGGTCGAGCGCATTGCCCAGAGGTTCAAGTGTTTTCCCGATGCGTTGCCAGATTGACATGAAACCGTCCCTGCCCGATGGGACAAGCCAGCCGAACAACCCGCCCGGAGTTCACGCCATCCAAACCCATAAAGTAAAATAGCACCACAATGACAGGTTTCAAGCGTTACCTGATTGCACACCACGTAAAATGATTCCCACCCTTATTTCGGCGGAGGGACATCTTGATTGCTGTTTTGCGCATGCCACCATGCCTTGAGGAAGGAACTGCCCTCAACACCCTGCGCCGCTGCATATTTTTCAGCGCCCGTCAGCACATTGACCCGGTCAAGCCGGCGCGGCCAACTGCCTTTGACCTCTTGGTGCACCAGAGGGTCCCCGGAAACCGAGCGCACCGACTGGATAAGCGAGACATCGTGGGGATAGACCTCCAGAATTGGTCTCAAGGAGGCTGAAAGGGGAATCGGCGGATGTGTCGCTTGCGGGTTGGGTTCAAAAGCCGGCCGCAACTCCGCCGCGACCACCTCCATGCCAGCAGTTGGCATGCCCGAAGCGCTTGGCAAAGAAACAGGATTCAAGCCCGGCGAGCTGTCAGCGCAGACTTCAAGAAACTGCGCATCAAGATCGGCGCACACTTCTCCTTCGCCAACACCAAGACCTGCAAGCAGCGAATCGGGCTGACCGCCAAACCCAGGCCGCAGCGCCGGTTGCGGAGCACTTGTCAAAACGGGCGGGGCCTCTAACCTGTAGCCCCCTGAGCCTGTGCCAGCTGTTTGAGAAAAAGCCAGACCCGCCGACAGCGCCAAAACCGCCACTCCAGGTCCAAAAAAAGAAATGCCTAACCGGGGAATTCCCATGCACCCTGTCCTCTTCTGGTGCCCCCGCACCTGAAAAAAAGGTCAAAAAAGTGGCTGTTTTATGATTTGCTGCCCCCCAAGCTTCCTCCCCGCTCAGGCAAAAACCCGGGCCAGCGCCACAACGTGGGAGGCGTGGTTCATGGTGAAGAAGTGGAACTGGGTCACCCCCCCGTCCACCAGTTCGGTAACCTGCTCGGCCGCAAGGGATGCAGCTACCAGCGCGTGAGTCTGAGGGTCCTCCTCCAGCCCTTCAAAACGCGAGGATATCCACTCGGGCATGCTGGCACCGCACTTTGCGGCGAAAGCGCTTATGCGCGAAAAGTTGTGAATGGGCTGGATACCGGGCACAATGGGCATATCAAGACCCGCCTTTTCCACCCGCTCCAGAAACCGCCAATAATCGTCATTGTCGAAAAACATCTGCGTCAACGCGCGGGCGGCCCCGGCGTCGCGCTTGCGTTTCAGATTGTCAATGTCCTGTTCCCAGTTTGCACTCTCAGGGTGTTTTTCGGGATAGGCGGCGACCGAAATATCAAAGTCGCCGATTTTGCCAATTCCAGCGACCAGTTCCACGGCGTTTGCATAACCCGTGGGATGCGGCGTGAATTTTTCACCAACCCCGTTCGATGGGTCACCGCGCACCGCAACGATGCGCCTGACCCCGGCCTCTTTATATCCGCGCACCACCTCATCCACTTCATCCCGGCTTGCATCAACGCATGTCAAATGAGCCGCCGCTTCAATACCGGTTTCCGCCGCGATGCGCCGGACCATGCGCAGAGTACGTTCGCGGGTAGAGCCACCCGCCCCGTAGGTTACCGAGACGAAACGGGGATCAAGAGGCGCAAGTTTTTCAAGACTTTGCCAGAAATGCTGCTCGGCCTTCTCACTTTTGGGCGGAAAAAACTCAAAGCTCATTTCAATTTTGGGGCTTTTGCTCCCTGAAAGGCGGCTTTTTCGCTTTTCTGGTTGTGTTGTCCTCATTGGCCTTTTCTTTTTGTTTGGTCACAAGTTGCCATTCAAGTTGAACTCAATACCCACAAGCAAGCCGTCAGATCCTTCCCCGCCCCCTTTTTCGGAAACGCCTCAAATCCGGAAATCTCAAGCCCTGCAGCCCCGGCCCAGCCCTCCATCTGACCCTGACTGAGCCCCAGGCGCCGGTGCGCGTGTTCTTTGCGCAGAAACTCCAGTTCGTGGGGGGCAAAGTCAACAATCAACATGCGCCCCCTCTTACGCAGTAAAGGCGCCGCCTGTTCAATAATTGTTCCGGGATCATCAAAATAATGCAGCACCTGATGCAGCGTTATCAGGTCCGCCGGCCCGATATCAGGCTCAAGTCGCGAAATATCGCCCAGTTGCACATGAGCATGAAAAATTGAAGCTGCCGCCAGTTTGGCCCGGGCGATGGCCATCATCTCCCTTGAACTGTCTATACCCGTACCGCGCCGATATACACCGCAAAGCAACTCCAGCATGCGCCCGGTGCCGGTACCCAGATCAATCATATGTTCCATATCGTTTGCTCCAACCGCCTGAACGATCGCGGCTTCCAGAGCGGACTCGGGAACATGCAGGCTGCGAATGGTGTCCCAACTCGCCGCAATTCGGGAAAAATAGGCCTCCGCCTGCTCCCGGTGCCTTTTACGAACCCGTTCAAGTGCCAGGCGGTCATGGGTCATTCTTGGGTCCTCTGGGTCGATTTCCCCGACCAGGCGGCGCACAAAATCGGCACGCCCCCCGGTTTCAGCTATGCGAAAATAGGCCCAGGACCCTTCGGCAACCCGCACGACCAGCCCCGCCCTCGCCAACAGCTTGAGATGTCGGGAGACCCGGGGCTGGCTCTGCCCAAGAATATCTGTCAGATCCTTGACCGAAAGCTCGCCCTGGGACAGCAGCGCCAGCAGCCGCAGACGGGTTGCCTCCCCTGCGGCCTTTATGATGTCGACAAAGTCGTCAAATCCGGTCACCGGCTCACCCAATCACATAAAGATGTCTTTATATGACCGGAGGCCGCCGGGTCCAGCATAAACTGCAATTCAGAACCGGGTGCGGGCCTGCTCGGGCTGCGACCTATCTGCTGGCCGCGGCTTTTTCTCTGTTTGCCGGTTTTTTGCGGCGGAAAGCGTGCT
>DROE01000302.1 GCA_011322005.1 Devosia sp. | reverse complement strand
CCATGAATTATGAGCATTTGCCTTCGTCCTGACGGGAGGGCGTTAGCAAGCAACTCAAACAAAGGAGATCAGAAATGACACGCGAAAATCAAACAACGAACCAAGCCCCGAACACACCCGACTATCTGGCTTGGCACGTCACCCAGAAAGTTGAGAAGTCCTTCTGGAACAAAGTCGGCGCTGCATGGGCGCACAAAGACGGCAAGGGCTATACGCTTCAGATGGAGACCTGTCCGATCAATGGTCGCATCGTTCTGCGCCTACCGCTTGAAGATACAACTGAACCCGAGGGGCGCGCTTAAGCGCCCCTTCCTTTACTCCAGCAATTGTGCTGGTTTGCCATCCATCGCCTTTTGCACCAGCCCGCCAATGAGTTTGGCAAAGGCGCTGATATCTTGAGCGACACTGGCGCGTTCCAAGGCGTCCATATAGGCCGCGCGCGCCTCGATGGGCACCACGGTCCAAGGGTAGCCGCTTGAGCCCAGCAAGACGTTCATCAAAAAGCGTCCCATGCGCCCGTTACCGTCCGTGTAAGGGTGGATATAGACGAAAATGAAATGCCCCAACACCACGCGCACTGCCGCGTTTTCTTCTTCGGCCAGCAATTCGAACAGGACCAGCATGGCATCGCGCACCGCCTCTGGCGGCGGTGGTACGTGCTTTGAACGGCGGATGAAAACAGGGCCGTTGCGATAGCCTGCCAAATCAGCCGGGCGCAACAGGCCAGCAGTTACGCTTGGCGCAAACATTTCACGATACCATGAGCCGTGATCCTCATCGGCAACTACCCCGGGATTTTCGCCTTTGAGTACACGGTTCAGGCTTTGTAGCACTTGGTTGTAAGCCAGCCAATAGCCACGCGCAGCTAGGGCGTCGCGATGTTCACGGTCCTGTTCTTGCGCGTCAGGATTCCACTCACCGCTTCTGACCCGCTCGATCAGCGCGGGCGAAACCTGGTACCCCTCGATGGACAGGGAATGATAGGCATCTGCCACATAAGTATCACTCACCCGCTTGAGGTAGGCATCAATATCATTCGGCTTACCGGGGGCTTCAGGAAAATGCCCGATAATATCTTTGCGCATTTCGCTCCACATAAGGCGGATTCGTCCAGCATAGGGAGACGCATCGCGTTTGGGCAGTTGTAAGGCCAGCTTCGTGTAAAACGGGTCTAACTCGCGCGTGTCATATCCGGCAGAGCGCATTGCGCTCAATATATCGCTTGCGATCCGGTCCCGGCCAATGTTGCGAAAAGCCCCGGCGAGGCGGCCAGCAATGGTCGTGTGTCCGCCTTCCAGCAATCGCTCCAGTACCACGGACGCATCTTGGACACGGCTGAGCGCAATCCGTGCATCCACCGCGTGATGCTGAAAGTAGACTGGAGAGACCTGGGTCAGTGCAGCAGGCAGGCTGTAAAGGTTCAGGCCGTCCTGCACCACGATATCAGCCTTGTCCGGCAAGCTTGCCCGCATATCAAATAGCGAGGTACCAAAGGGCAGCTTTGTCGGCTTGTTGCCGCCTTTGGGTGAACGCACACCAAGTTGAGGCGGCACAGTGAGATTGCCCGCATGCAGGCTGAGCGATTGCTCGGGCGATAGGCACCAACCTGTGCCAAACCGTTCGTTTAAGTAGGACGCACAAAACGGCCAGAAAGCACTGAACCACGCCGTGCTTTCGCCCGCAGACTCGTCCGGGCGCGCCGGGATATACCAGCCTTTCATTACTTCCTGAATAAAGCCGTTTTTCAAAAGTCTTTCACGATGCGCGCGCGACAGATCGGCCGAGCGAATGGCCACCACGCCCTTGTCCTGTAGCTGTTTGAGCGCTTCCAATGCGCTGGCCAGTTTTTCCTGTGGTGTTGCCATCTTATTGCTCGTTTCCTCGGGTTTTGTGTTGTACACATATTAGGGTATTAAGTTGTATCATTATTAGGGTTTTGTGTATAGTATTTTTTAGGGTTTTCTGCATACTTACCCCCCACGACACTTGATGAATTACGGCTGAAACCCTCGGCGGCGCGCTTTTCTGCGCTGCCGCTCGGCTTCTTCCCGATCCCGTGTCAAAGGCGGGTTGTGATCCGGGTTTTCCTGGTATTTCACCACATCAGCGCGCAACTGCATCAACTCTTGCTGGCTGCGCTCATTCTGCCGCTGAATATCTTTCTGCAAGGCCGCGCGCTCTTCAAGGTGACGGAAGATCAGCGCATCTTTCTCAACCCTGTCTCGCTGCCAGGCATTTAAGGTTTCCTGCTCATTCTGCGCCTTGATACGGGCATATTGCCCGGTCAGCCGGTGCCAGATACCGGAAATACCACGCGGCAATCGCTGCACTCTTTCTTTGGTTTCCGCCTGCCAACGATTTTCCAGCTTACGCCAAAGCCGTGCGCGTTCGTCTTGCTGGCGGGCAATCATTTCCTTTTTGTGAAAGTCCAATATAGCTGCGCGCTGTTTTCATCGCACTCTGACTCTTTGATGAATTCCGCAAGCCTGGCTGTCATGCGCTCAGCTATTCTGGCCCTGACTTTTTCAACCGACGCCAGTTGCTTGTGATCTCCAAGCCGGGCTTTCAGCTCCTTCACCTTCACCCCAGTGAAGCGTGAAAGGGAATAGACCTCGCCCAGGTAATCAATGGCAACAAACCCACGACGGTCACCACGTGCCAACCAAAAGCCGCGCTCTTTCAGCGCCTGTTCAAACGCGGCCAGATTGTCCGAACTCTCCCAGCAACCACGCAGAACCGATTT
>DROE01000301.1 GCA_011322005.1 Devosia sp. | reverse complement strand
GTCTGGAGGCGTCCAGCGGGCTGGCCAGCACCTGGCCGGGGGTGGCGGGCTGAACCAGACGCGGGGTGACAATGACCACCAGTTCGGTGTCGCGTTTCTGGAAGCTGGAGGATTTGAACAGTGAACCCAAAACCGGAATATCGCCGATCCAGGGCAATTGGTTCTGGTTCAGATTGGTATCGTTCTGCAACAGCCCGGCAACGGCAAAGCTCTGGCCGTCGCGCAGCTCAACCGTTGCATCAAGGGTGCGGGTGTTGAAAACCGGGTCACCGGTGGCGGTAAAGCCGCCGATGCTGGAAACCTCAGGGGTCAACTGAATCTGGATGCGCTTATCATTCAGTACCGCAGGGGTAAATACCAGCCGGACACCGAAATCGCGATAGGTGAGGGTGGAGTTGCCGTTGACATCATTGGTGCGGATGGGCACCTGCCCGCCGGCAAGAAAACTTGCTTCCACCCCTGAAAGGGTCGTGAGGTTGGGTTCGGCCAGGGTGCGCACCAGGCTTTTGGCTTCCAGCGCGTTGATGGTTGCGGTCAGGCTGACGCCGGAAACGCCGGAAATAACCGAGGTGATAAAGGATGCAAAGCTGCCTGCATCGGCCGCCGGGGCGTTGGGTCCGCCCGCGATGGTGACGCCGACACCGCCCACATCGCCACCCCACTGGATGCCAAGCTGACGCCCGGCATCGCGCTGGGCTTCAAGAATGCGCACCTCCAGATTGACCTGCTGGCCGCCGACCAATGTCATGGTATTGACGATGGCGGGGGAGCCATATTGCTCAACGATCTGCAATACCTTTTGCATGGAAACGGCATCGGTCACGGTGCCGGAAAGCCGGACGCGGCCATTGACCGAATCCACGCGCACGTTGGAACTGGGGATGGCGGCGCGGATTGAGCGCGAAATGTCGCCGGTATCGACCCCCACTTCAACCGCAAGCAGGCCGACGGGGTCGCCTTCGGCGGAATAAAGATTGACCGTTGTGGTGCCAAAGGAGCGCCCCACCAGATAAAGCGAGGTGCTGGTTATGGGCTGGGCATCGGCAATGGCGGGGTCGGCGGAGACGATTTTTTCAACCGCACCGGAAAAGGTGACAGTCACCGCCTGGGATACGGGCAGATTGATGCGCAGAACCGAAGTGGTTGTCAGGTCATAGGCAACGGTCTGGGCGGTTGCGGGAACCAGAAACACTACCAGCGCGCCGAGCAGGAGAGCGAATTGCAGAAAAAAAGTGCGCAGAATATCTGCCGGGCATTTTCCTGCTGGGAAGGCAATGCCTGGCGCCTGCTTCTTGTTGGTGCTGAATGCGGTCAATGTACCCGGCGTCCCGTGCTGGATGGTAGAATCTGCACCGGACCTTACCAGCTTATGGTCAACAGCAACTTAACGGGAAACCGGGGGAGGGCGGCGCATTATGAGATTATTGCAGTCGTGGCTCTTCTCCCACTCCCGTCCAGAACGGGCTGGTAAGGCGGATGGCCTGATCGGTACCGCTGGGCTGGTTCTTTTCACTTTTGGAAAAATCGGCCATAGAACGCAGGACAAGGGAAAGCTCTGCCGACATGGTGGCTGAAATGATGATTTCGGCCTGAGCAGAGGTCAGGGCAAGGGTGGCGATGGCCTGCTCGGTGAAGATTTCAGCGCGCGGGTCGTCGGGGTCTAAAGCATCGCCGGTGGTGCCGCGCTCGCCCAGCCTTGTGTTGATGGCCAGAACCTGAACGTTTTCAAGAATGGTTCGGGAAAACTGGCCCGGCTCATCTGTCGGGGACATTACCACGTCAACCCGGTCGTTGGGCACGATAAAACCACCGGAGGCGGTTTCGGCGGAGACCAGCACCGAGACACCGCGCTGGCCGGGGCCGAGCACTGCGGAGAGATAGCCCTGTTCGGCGGTTACCAGTTTTTGCTGACGGATGGGCTCGCCGGGGAAAATTTCAAAGCGGGCAACGCTTGAACTCATCTCGGTCAGCGCATCGGGGACGGCGGCCTGGGTGATGTAGTCCGAGCGCACCGAGCCTTCGGGCCATTCCTGCCAGGACACAGTTGTCGGGGACAGGCGTTGACCGACGCCGATGGTGGTGTCGGCGACCAGAATTTGAGTTCGGGCCTCGCGCATCAATTCGACTTGCGGGGTGAGCCGGGCCTGGACAACGGCGGGCGGCGTTGCCTGCTGGTCGAGTCCGCTGGCCAGATAGGCAGCAAGGCCCCCGGTAAGCACCGCAACCATGATGAGCGCCAGCCGGGCGGGTTTGAGTGCTACGCGGGAGGGAAGCCTGGCGCGCAGTTTATCGAAAAACCCCTGTTCTTGTTCCTGGGGCATGGTGCGCTGAAGCTGGGCCCGCATGGCCTCCATGTGGCGGCGCTTGCGCTCCCGGCGCTCGTTCTCCGAGTTTGAGGTTTCAAGTTTAATACGGGGATGGGCGCGGCGGTCTTCAGGGGCGGGTTGCGAAACTTCGGCGGCCGCAGCCTCGAACTTCAGGCGCGGGTCGATCCGGCGGTCAACGCCATAGGGGCCGGTTTGTGGGTTCTGCTCTGCGGCCGGGTCCGTGGAAACGCGCGGGTGCCGGCGGCGTTCGACACCATCGGGAGCACCCTCTACCGCCTGGGCGCTGATGTGGGAATTCTGGGGCATGTTCTATTGCGACTCTCTGCTCGGGCCGGTTTTCTCGTTGGCATCATTGTAGCGTGGAGGCTTCACCACTTTGTTCCAAAACTTTCGAAAATTTTATTGAACCGGGCAAGCCGTTGTTTGTTATCCTGCGGTGAGAACCAAAAGAGCGGGACAGGGGATGGAGAAACCCATTTGGGCCGTGGGCCTGATGACCGGGACAGTTCTGGACGGCAATATTGATGTGGCGCTGCTCAAAACCGATGGCAGGGGAATTGCGGCCTTTGGCGCGCACATGCTGGTGCCCTATGCGCCCGAAGTCAGGGTTTTGCTCACAAAAGCCCTCGCGGCGGCGGGAGAGTGGAACTTTCAGGGCCCGGACCCGGCGGTGTTTGCAAGGGCCGAAGAAGCGCTGACGCGGGCGCAGGCGGGGGCGGTGGCAACACTGCTGGACAGCGCCGGGCTGAGCTTGACCGACATTGGTGTTGTCGGGTTTCACGGGCAAACGGTATTGCATCGCGCACCGCAACCGGGCCGTATCGGGCAGACCCGCCAGTTGGGCGACGGGGAGTTGATGGCCGGGATGCTGGGTGTGCCGGTGGCTTGTGATTTTCGTGTCAAGGACATGGAGGCGGGCGGGCAGGGCGCGCCGCTTTGTTCAAGCTATCACGGGGTGCTGCTGGATGAGCTCAGGGCCGGGCCGGAAATGGCAGTGCTCAATCTTGGAGGCGTTGCCAATATCAGCTGGCGGGATGGCGAGGGGGAACTGGTGGGGTTCGACACCGGTCCGGCCAGCGCGCCGCTCAATGATTTTGTCGTGGCGCTGGGCTTGGGGGAGATGGACCGGGACGGAAGGCTGGCGCTGGCGGGCAGGGTGGACGAGACGGCTCTGGCGAAACTTCTTGCGCACCCCTATTTTGCAGCGCCCTATCCAAAATCGCTGGACCGCAACGATTTTACCTTGCGAATGGCCGAGGGGCTGGGTGCTGAGGACGGGGCGGCGTTGTTGACGGCTTTTATCGCTGCCAGTGTCGGCAGGGGGCTGGACCTGTTGCCTGAGCGCCCCGAGAAACTGATTGTTACCGGCGGGGGGCGGCACAATCAGGCAATCATGGGCGCGCTTAACGAACGCGCCGGGGTGGAGGCAGTGCTGGCGGAAAGTGTCGGCTGGTCAGGGGAAGCCATCGAAGCGCAATGTTTTGCCTTTTTAGGCGTGCGGGTTTTGCGCGGCCTTCCGTTCAGCTTTCCGGCAACTACCGGGGTTCCGACGCCCATGTGCGGGGGGCGGCTGGCGGGCCAGGTCAGAGATTAGCCCACTTTATAAATGCGTTCGGCGTTTGCGGAGGCAATGGCAATCTGCTCGTCACGGGAAAACGGGGCAAGATAGTCGCGGGAGAGGTCAATCCAGGCGGCAATGCCCTTGCCCACATTGACCACCGGCCAGTCGCTGCCCCAGACCAGCCGGTCGGTGCCAAAGGCCCCAACCACATAATCAAGCCAGGGGCGCAGCGTTTCAAGGGTTATGGGGCGGGAACCGCAATAGGCGGTGACACCGGAGACTTTGCAGGCCACGTTGGGTAATTGCGCCATCCGGTCGATGCCCTGTTTCCACTCGCTCATGTCACCCCCGGCAATGTCGGGTACCCCGCAATGGTCGAGCATGAAAAACGTGTCCGGGCAGGCCTTTACAAGCTCTGCGGCGTTGGACATCTGCTCAAGGGGGCCGCACAGGTCAAAGACCAGACCGCGAGTGCCGATTTTTCTGGCGTTGGCGATTGAAACGGGGTTTTGCACGTTATCCCTTGTCAGGGAGTGCAGCAGGCCGCGAAAGGCGACAACGGGCAGGTCGGAACATTCCTCAAGCCAGGCGTCAAAGCCTTCTTTTCTCTCAACCCGGCACGAGGCGATGATACCAAGGATTTTGCTGGCCGGGTCGCGCGCCAGCTCGGCCACCATGTAAACCTCGCGCTGATAATCGGGGTCATCGGTGCCGCTTTCCATGAAGATGGTGGCTTTGACGCCCTTGCTGGCGGTCAGTTCTTTGTAGAGGGAAAGGGAAAAGGCCTTTCCGGCAAGGGCGGGCACCTCATCGGTCCAGGCGTAGCCGGCCTTGTCGGGGTAAATCAGATGCTGATGGGTGTCGAGAAACTCCACCTCGTGGTGCTGTGTCACAATATGTTTTGCTCCCGGTTGTTCAGGTATTGGTCCAGCCCCCGTCAATGATGTGGGTGGTGCCGGTGGTAAAAGATGATTCGTCGGAGGCCAGATAGAGCACAAGGGCGGCGATTTCCCCGGCCTTTCCCAGACGGCCGGTGGGCTGGCGGGCGGTGAAGGCCGCAAGCGCCGTTTCATAGTCACCGCTCGTGCGCATGCGCTCGTGCAAGGAGGGGGAATCCACCGTGCCGGGGCAGATGGCGTTGCAGCGAATGTTGCGGTCAATAAAATCGGCGGCGATGGATTTGGTCATGCCGACAACGGCGGCCTTGGTGGTGCCGTAAACGAAGCGGTTGGGCGCACCGATGATGCTTGAGGCCACCGAGGACATGTTGATGATGGAGCCGCCGCCATTTTTCAGCATGGCGGGAAGGTGGGCCTTAAGCATCCGGTACATGGCGGTGATATTAAGGTTAAGGGAGAAGGCCCATGCCTCTTCGTCGCAATCAAGAATGGTGCCGTTTTCAACAAAACCGGCGCAGTTGAACAAGACGTCAAGGGGTCCGGTTTTTTCTGTTGAGGATTTGATGGAGGCCGGGTCGCGCACGTCCAGAACAAAGGTTGAAAGGCCTTTTTCGGAGAGTTCGCTCAAGGCCTGTTCGTTGATGTCGGTGGCAAAGACTTTTGCGCCTTCCTTGTGCATGGCCAGAGCCGAAGCGCGCCCGATGCCCTGACCGGCGGCGGTGACGAGGCAGGTTTTGTTTTCAAGGCGTCCCAATATCTTGTCCTTCCCCGAGCTTGTGGCTCAGCTATATGAAATCTGATTGCATATGTGATAAATCCCCTTTTGGGTGCTGGCAATATGAAACTGCGGATTTGGTCCTGAAGTGGCGTTCAGGCAGGACGGGCAACGCCCATGAAGGTGCGGATGAGCCTAGAGTTCTCCCGGTCTTTGAGGCAGATGAGGGCTTCTTCCATTTGCCGGTCCAGCCCCTCGACAGGGATTTGCACCAGCCGCCGGTCATAGCCGAACTCGGCTCCCGAGACGAAGCCGATACCGGCGCCTGAAGCCACGATTTCGCGCACCGCCTCGCGGCCCTCAGCTTCGATGGTGGCTTTGAGGGGGATGTTGTTGTCTCTGGCAAAACGCTCCAGAATCTGGCGGGTTTTGGAGCCGGGTTCGCGCAATACAAGGGGCAGTGTGGCCAGTTGCTCAAGGGAGATGGCTTTTTCGCCCTGCAGGGGGAAGTCTTTGGAGGCAAAGGCAACAACGGGTGTTGAGTTGAGCCTGACAATGTTGAAAGCCTGGCCTGCCGGAACCTCACCCAGCACACCGATATCGGCCTGGTAACTGGACAGAGCCGAGACGACCTCATTGGTGTTTCCAGCACGCAGGGAGACAAGGATACCGGGATATTTTTTGCGGAACGCGGCCAGTACGTGCAGCAGGTGGTGGGGCGAATCGGCAATGATGCGCAGGGTACCCGAGCGCAGGGCGCGCTTTTCGCTGAGGATGTCACGGGCCTGTTTTTCCACATCAAACAGGTGGCGGGTTATATCGAGCAATTGCCGGCCGAAGGAGGTCAGCGCCACCTGTTTCTTGCTCCGGTCGAACAGCAAAATGTCATATTCCTCCTCAAGACGGCGCACATGGTCGGAAATGGCGGGCTGGGTGATTGCAAGCTGTTCGGCAGCTTTTGAGAAGCCTCCGTGAACGGCGACGTTATGGAAGGCGCGAAGCTGGATATAGCGCATGCTCATCTCCGGTGCGCGGCGTTGGCGGGGCAATTCTACATATAAATAAAACTGATGTAACTATCGAAAATATCAATTTT
>DROE01000300.1 GCA_011322005.1 Devosia sp. | reverse complement strand
TGGAAATATCAAACCGGTCATGTCGAGCTTTGATTGCAAGATGATTGATATATTCCCCACCTCGCGCCAGCCCATGCGCGGCTTTGTCGAAAAAATGAAGGCACTGGAACAGTCCGACCCCGAAATCCTCTCCATATCGGCCATTCACGGTTTTATGGCCGGGGACGTGCCTGAAATGGGAACGCACATGGTTGTGCTTACCAACAACAACCGGGAAAAAGGTGATCGGGTGGCAAAGCAACTGGGCATGGAACTGTTCGGTATGCGCGGCAACAACCTGTTCCCGCAACTTTCTCCTGCCGAGGCGGTTTCGGTGGCGGTGGCTGAGCAAAAGCGTCCGGTGGTCATGGCCGATGTCTGGGATAATCCGGGAGGCGGCACGGCGGGCGATGCCACCATTATTCTTGAAGAAGTTCTGCGCCAGAATGTCACAAATGCCGCCTTTGGAACCATCTGGGACCCGATTGCCGTTCAAATCTGCATCGCAGCGGGCGAGGGGGCGGAAATTCCCTTGCGGTTTGGGGCAAAATCGGCACCTGGAACCGGCAGTCCCATCGACGCCCGCGTGCGGGTCAGACGCATCGTGCGCGATGCGCACATGCGTTTTGGTCAATCAATGGTTCCCTTTGGCGATGCGGTAGTGATTGAATTTGACGGCATTGAGGTGGTGCTCAACTCCACCCGCGCCCAGTGTTTTGATGCCAGCCTGTTTGCAACCATGGGAATTGAGGCAAAATCAAAAAGGCTGCTTGTCATCAAATCCACCAACCACTTTTTTGACTCGTTTGACAGGATTGCCTCCAGAATCATTTATTGCTCGGCGGGAACCCCCTACCCCAACGAGCCCAGGACCACACCATATCTGAAGGCGCCCCGGGACATCTGGCCACTGGTGGACAACCCCCACGAAAAGGCGGAATAATCGCTGAAAATACCAGTGAGCGGAGGCAATGCAATGGCATATGAAGCTGAAATCGGACAATCCATCAACAGGCTTTCAACACCGGTGCCGGTGATCGATGAGGACATCGTTGCCGCCAATATCGCCCGGGTGCAGGACTATATGGACGAAATAGGCCGCTCGTTCCGCCCCCATATCAAAACCCACAAAATTCCCCGCATTGCCCAAGCCCAGTTGCAGGCCGGGGCAAAAGGCATCAACTGCCAGAAGGTCTCGGAAGCCGAGATTTTTGCCGACGCCGGATTTGAGGACATACTCATTACCTATAATATTTTAGGTGAGGAAAAGCTCGTTGAGCTTTATAAACTCAGCAAAAAAACCAAACTGAGTGTCTGCGTTGACAGCGAAACCACCATTGAGGGACTGGCGGGCACATTCTCACCGGAGAAGGCCCTGACGGTTCTGGTTGAGTGCGATACCGGGGCGGGGCGCTGCGGTGTGCAGTCTCCCGAACGGGCACTTGTTCTGGCGCAAAAGATCGCTGCCAGTCCGGGTCTGAAGTTTGGCGGGCTGATGACCTATCCCAGGCCCGACAGCGAAGTTGAAAGCGAAAGATACCTTGCCCGGGCGCTGGTGCTGCTCACCGGTGCCGGGCTCGACTGCCCCACAATCTCTTATGGGGGCACACCAAGCCTGTTCAACTCTCATCTGGTTCCCAGTGCCACCGAACACCGGGCGGGCACCTATGTCTATAACGACCGCGCCATGGCGCGCAGCGGACACTGCACGCTTGAGGATTGCGCCATGACCATTCTGGCCACAGTGGTCTCGCGCCCGACCGCCAACCGCGCCATAATCGACGCCGGCTCCAAGGGGCTGACCTCTGACCTGCTCGGGTTTGAGGACTTTGGAATAATAACCGAATACCCAAAGGCAAGAATCGTTGAACTCTCCGAAGAGCATGGCTCTGTTGATTTGAGCGCGGTTACGGGCAAACGCCCGGAGATCGGGGAAAAGCTGCGCATCATCCCCAACCATACCTGCGTGGTGTCAAACCTGTTTGACAGGGTGGTGTTTCACAAAGGGGGAAAAGTCACCCGGCTTGAAACCATCGCCGCCCGTGGACGGGTTTGGTAGCAAGCCCCGGACATCAGCCTATTTGTGGGTAAGCAGGCTCTCATCTATGGCTGACAACTCGTTGGTCCTTTCCAGCGCATCGCCTTGCTCGTCAAACAGATGGCAGTTTTCAGCATCAATGCCAATACTGGCTGATTTGCCCACCTCCACCGGAGCGCTTCCGGGCAGCAGGCAACTGATCTGCTCATTCCCTTTTTCCATCTCCGCATAAACCACTGTGTGAATGCCCAACCGCTCGATAACCGAAGGGGTGATGGAGATTTTGGCCTCCCCCCCGCCAAGATGGGTGTGTTCGGGGCGCAGGCCCAGAGTCAGTTTTTTGCCCGTCAGTCCCTTTCTTGGGGTTACCGGAACCAGCAGTTCAGCGCCGTCCGCAAAGCGCACCTTTGTACCTTTCTTGTCGCTGCCAAGACACGCGACATTCAGGAAATTCATCTTGGGATTGCCGATGAAACCGGCGACAAATATATTCTCGGGCCGGTGATACAGTTCCAGCGGCGTGCCCACCTGGGCAATATTTCCATCGTCCAGCACCACGATGCGGTCGGCCATGGTCATGGCCTCGACCTGGTCGTGGGTGACATAGATCATTGTTGCATCAAGCTCGTTGTGCAGCTTTGCCAGTTCCACCCGCATTTCCGCTCTAAGGGCCGCGTCAAGGTTGGATAAAGGCTCATCGAACAAAAACACCGAAGGCTTGCGCACGATGGCCCGTCCGATGGCAACACGCTGGCGCTGCCCCCCGGAAAGCTGACCCGGCTTGTGCGCCAGCCGGTCTTCGAGCTTGAGAATGCCCGCTGCCTCCCTGACCTTGGCCTCCACCTCTGCCTGAGGCAGTTTTTCGACCCGCAAGGGGAAAGCAATATTCTCAAACACGCTCATATGCGGATAAAGCGCATAGGACTGGAACACCATGGCGATACCGCGTTTTACCGGCGCCAGATCGTTGACAACCCTTCCCTGGATTTCCACATTGCCGGACGTTATCTCCTCAAGCCCGGCAATCATGCGCAACAGGGTGGACTTTCCGCACCCGGAAGGGCCCACAAACACCACAAATTCCCCGTGAGGCACATCAAGCGAAACACCCCTGATGACTTCGATGCTGCCAAAGGATTTGCGCACATCATCAAGCTTGAGCTGGCCCATATATTCAATTCCCTGTTTTATACGAATAAACCGGGCCCCGACCCGATAAGGGTCGGGGTCCGGCTTGGTTGATTTTATTTGTAGTCTTCCAGCAGATCGGCGGCATCAGCAATGGCGTCCTCTGCCGATGCTTCACCCAGAATAACCGATTGGACTGCTTCGTTGATGGCATCCTGCAAACCCACATAATCGGTTACAAAAGGCTCGGGACCACCGGTGGCAATCGCATCCAGAAAGGCGTTCCAGGTGGGGTCCTCGTCGCGGATGGCCTGCACACCGGGCATGTCACGCAATGGCGTCAGGCCCGAAGCAAGTTCAAACTCAAGCTGATTGTCCGGGCTTGTGAGCCACTTGGCCAGCGAAAGTGCCTGCTCTTCAACCCCGGTCCCCTTGAAAACCGCAAGGGAATCCGTAATCAAAAGCGTACCCGGCCCGCCTCTGGGGCCAACCGGAATGGGCGCGACGCCCCAGTTCACATCACCGATCAGCCGGCGCTCCCAGGGACCGGAAATCATCATGCCGATCTGACCCTCGATGAACAGCGGGCGCAGTTTGCCCCGGTCATAGGCAATCGGCCCGGGCTGAGCGACTTCGGCAAGCGCCGCATACATTTCCAGCGCTTCGACATTGTTGGGCGAGTTGAAAACGATCTCGCCATCCGAATTGATGACCTCCCCACCATTCGTATACACATAGTTCATGAACTGGTGCATGGTGTTGTCGAACGAAGCGGCTGCAATCCCCATGCCGTTGGCGTCGGTTTTCTCGTTGATCGCGGTCGCCGCTGCCAGCCACTCGTCCCAGGTTGCGGGTGGAGTTTCAGGGTCAAGACCGGCTTCTGCAAACAGGTCCTTGTTCCAATAGAGCGCCTTGGTTGAAAACGCGATGGGCGCACCCCAGACCTGACCGTTTGCGGTAATCGTTCCCAGAACCGGGTCGGCATAGGTAGCCTTTTCCGCATCGGTCATGTCAATCGGAACAATCAGATCATTGGCCGAAAGCTGCTTGAGGGTGCGCGAACCCATATAGGCCAGTGCGGGCGCGTCACCGGCCGAGGCCAGCGTGGTGGATTTTTCCTGGCACTGTCCCCAGGGAACGAACTCCCGATCGACCTTGTACCCCGGATTTGCAGCTTCCCACTCAGCGATGAGGCGCGTATGCACAGCATTGCCCCCACCCTGATCGTCTCCGCAATTTATGAAGTGAATGCGTGTCTCCTGGCCCAACGCTGTTCCCAGCCCGGCCAGAACAAGTGCGCCACTCAAAAGAATTGGCGTGAGTTTCATCTGTCTCTCCCTAATGTTTGCCATTTGCGTGATCCTACTCCTTGATCGCACCGGCCGTCAGACCGGCAACGATATAACGCTGGAGGAAGATGTAAACGATCAGCACTGGCAAGATGCCGACCAGACTTGCGGCCATCAGCTCGTTCCAGACCACGGTCTGACGACCAAAGAACTGGAACAGGCCAACCGGCAAGGGGTTAAGCTCGTTGACGGAGTTGAACGTCAGAGCAAACAGGAATTGCTGGGCGTAGGCACCGATAAAAGTGGCTATCGCCACCACAACGATGCCGGGCATGGCGATGGGCAATATGACCCGGCGCAGCGTATAGAGCCGGGTGGCGCCGTCAGCCCAGGCCGCTTCCTCCAGCTCCTTTGGAATTTTCAGCAGATAGGAGCGCAGCAGCCAGATGCCGGTGGGAATTGAAAACGCCACCCCCGGAGTAATCATGGCAAAATAGGTATTGAGCAGCCCCATTTGCTGCATCACCTTGTAAAGCGGAATAAGCAGCACCGCGCCGGAGACCATGTTGATGGCCAAAAACGCAGTGAGCATGCCGTCGCGCCCCTTGAATTCGAAGCGGGCGAACGCATATGCCGCCGGGATGACTGCCAGCAGGGCAAAGAAGGTTACGGCCGCCGCAATCATGAAGGAGTTGAACATATAGAGCCACAAAAGGGGTACGCTGCTCCACATGGAGAAATAGGAGTCAAACGACATCTCATCTGTGATGAACCTGTAGGGTATTGAAAATATTGAAGTTATCGGGCGCAGCGACACCATGAAAGCCTCAAGGAAAGGCGCCAGAATGAAGGTCAGGAACACCGCGACACCACAATAGATCAGAACCAGTTCCCACCAGCGGTACTTGTTAATCATTGCCGACCTCCCTTTTGGCGATCCGTGAAATCATCAGGAAGTAGAATCCGGCAAACAGGCTCAGGAACAAGACGATCATCACAGCCCGCGCCGACCCCTCCCCGTATTTGAAGCGGGATATGGCGGTCTTGTATGTATCAATAATCATGGTGGTGGTGGCGTTGCGCGGCCCCCCTTCCGTCAATATCCAGATAATGTCGAAGGAGTTGAACGTCCAGATCGCCGAGAGCAGGGACATTGTGGCCACCGCGGGCATGATCAGGGGCAGCGTGATGCGCCGGAACCGGTAAAAACGTCCCGCTCCATCAACCCATGCCGCCTCGAGCAGGTCGGACCTCACCCCTTGCATTGCGGCAAGCAGGTAGATGGTGACCAGGGGCGTGCCGATCCACACATCGGTGACAATGGTCGAAAAGAAGGCCGAATTTCGATAGGCCAGAAATTCCATGGGCTCGGCAATCATCCCGAAGCGCTGCAGCAGGCCCGAAATCATGCCGAACTGGCCGTTATACATCCAGCTCCAGATAAAAACACCGATGGCTATGGGCACAATCCAGGGCGGCATGACCAGCACTCTGAACAGACTGCGCCCTGGAATGGCGGAATTGAGAAGTGCTGCCCCTGCAATGCCGATAATCATCTTCAGACCGACCGAAACACCCATCCAGTAAAATGTGCGGAATATTGTTTCGGGAAACTTGCGGGCGAACATCTTCTCGTAATTTTCCAACCCGACAAAGTTTTCTGTCGGCTTGAGTGACGCATCCGTAAAAGAAAGTCTGATGGTTTCAACCACCGGCCAGGCGACGATCAACAGCGTTACCACCAGTGCCGGAATGAGCAGCAGGTAAGGGAAATAGTCCGTTCTTTTCGTGCTTGTCGCCATCGTTCCCCTTACGTCAGCCCGTAACTGTCGAACCTGGACCAGCTTTCGCTCATGTCAATAACGCTGCGCGAGTTGCGTGCCTCGTCCATCTTGATGGCCGTCAGACCGGCAGCCAGTCCATCAACGATGGAAACCGGCAAGGACTTGCCGTCAATATAATGGGCAAAAATATCGGCAATCATGTTTTCATCAGCCCCGTAGTGGAACGAAAGGTCCGAAACCTCATAAGACTTGTCGACAAGTTTTTCAGAGGTGCGTGCATCATGAACACGGAAATAGTTGCGCACAAAGTCCCCTTCGGCCATGCCCTTTGAGCCCATAACACAAAAGCGCCGAAACTCGTCGGGAACGTTGAGGTTGGTGTGAAAACAAAGGTTCTCGCCGCCCTCAAATTCAACGATGGCGGTCTGATAGTCGATAATGTCGCCTTCGCTGTCAAACACCTTGTCGTCGGCCATCCAGCCCCCGGGTTTACGGTAATAAACCTCATCATCATTGATGCCCATCCGCTCGGGCGCATTTTCGGGGACAAAGCTTTTGCGGCCGCCAAAGCTGGCGACCCTGAGCGCCCGGCTGCCCACCAGCCCCTGATAAAGGTCGATGTCGTGGCAGCATTTTTCCAGCATGAAGCCACCCGAATACCCGCTCTCCCGCCGCCAGTCGCGCATAAAAAACGCCCCGTGATAGGGCGCGATATGTTCTGAGGCCTCAATGGAAACGATTGCGCCCAACTGCCCCTTGTCCCGGGCCGCAACCAGATCGCGATAAAGCGGCGCATAGCGCAGAACCAGCCCGATGCTGACAGCGTCGGCGCCGCCATACTGGCGCAGCAGACCGAGCAGTTCCATCGTATCCTCTTCGCTGGTCACAACCGGCTTTTCGGTAAAAACCTTGACTCCAAGATCCAGCGCCTGCCGGATATGCTCCAGATGCATCAGATTGGGCGAGCCGATCATTATCAAGTCCGGGCACTCAGCAGAAACCAGGTCCGAAATGCTCTCATAGGAGGGGCCTGAGGCGATATTTCCCTCGGTAAGGATTTCCAACCCGAAGGGCGTCGGATCCACATAGCCGACAAAGCTCGCGGCAGGCACAATCTGGTCTATGACACGCGCCAGATAGCCCAGCCTGAAGCCCAAGCCAACAATCCCGACTTTCATATTGTCTCCCCGTAACGGATTTACGCCGTTATGTAAATTTTTTCAAAGTTTGTCCCAGCGACAGGGTGTTGTCAATATGAAACTCTGAAAATCAAAGCGAATATGAAATTCATTTTCATTTCTTCTGAAATATATAGCAAATCTGTGATTGGTCCTGTCGTTCAAAATACCAATTTGCACGCAAGCTCCCGGCTGCGCGGGCTGGCAATACTGTCGGGCACCTGGGCACTGACACCCCCCTTGCCAACTCCACCCTTTGGGTCCAGACTGAACTGGCGAGCACGCTGGCACTTCCCCCGGTCGCGTTCGGCCTGTCTTTCTGAGCACCCTGGGTTTTTCCATGAACACTGCAGCGCAACAGCCGCGCGAAAATCCCCGTGTGCCCGGAGCGCCCGCCCGGGCGGAGTTTATCGCCCTCATTGCCGCCCTGATGGGTTTGAATGCGCTGGCCATCGATGTCATGCTCCCCGCCCTGCCCTATATGGGTGAAGCGCTTTCGGTGGTGAACGAAAACGACCGCCAACTGGTCCTGAGCTTTTATATGCTCGGATTCGGTCTGACCCAGATAGTGTTCGGCCCCCTTTCCGACAGGTTCGGGCGACGCAGTCCCCTGCTCATTGGCCTTGTCGTTTACGCCCTTGCTGCGTTCCTTGCTGTGTTTTCGCCCAATTTTACCACGCTGCTGGCTCTTCGGATGGCGCAAGGCATGGGCGCCGCCGGTACCCGCGTCATCGCCCAGTCCATCGTGCGCGACCGCTATCAGGGGCGCGCCATGGCAGAGGTCATGTCGCTGGTTTTCATGGTTTTCATGGTGGTTCCCGTCATAGCCCCCGCCATCGGCCAATTGCTCCTGCTCACTGGCCCATGGTGGACCATTTTCCTGTTCATGAGCGCACTTTCGCTGCTCATAGGGTTATGGACGTTTGTCCGCCTGCCCGAGACCCTGGATCCGGGAAACCGCCGTCCCCTGACCCTTGGTGCCATCACCGATGGGTTCAGGATAGTATTCACCAATCGGTTGGCCATGTTTTATTCCCTGGCCAACATGTTCATCTTTGGCGCGCTGATGGGGTTTATCAACTCCGCCCAGCAGATATTTGTCGATATCTACGCTCTGGGTCCCTACTTCCCGGTTATCTTCGCCATGCTTGGCACCATGATGGCGGTTTCTTCCTATCTCAATTCGCGCATCGTGCGCCGGTTCGGCGTGCGCCGCGTTTCCCATTTTGCCCTCACGGTTTTCATTGTTTTTTCCGGCCTCTGGCTGCTCACCTCCCTCTCCGGGCCAATGAGCATGTGGGTTTTCCTGGGCTTTTTCGGTGTCGTCAGTTTCATGTTCGGCTGGACCGCCGCGAATATGAATTCGCTGTCCATGGAGCCGCTGGGTGCGGTTGCGGGCACAGCTTCCTCCGTGTTCGGTTTCACCCAGACCATCGGTGGCGCGCTCATCGGCCTTGTCATCGGACGGGCTTTCAACGGCACCATCATGCCGTTGGCCACCGGCTATTTTGTAGCCGGTCTCATCGCCATTGGGGCGGTGCTGGTTGCCGAAAAGGGCCACCTGTTCGGAACCAGCATGCCGGCTCCATCCGCCTCTGGAAGTTGAAAGAAGTTTGGCGCAGCTTGCTGAATTCCGCAACTTCCGGCGCAGAATCACCGGCCTTCAGTTCGCCCGGCTCACCTTCAGGCGCCTCCTGTTTGTTCATAATTCCCACCCCAAAGCCCTGACACCCCATCGTTGCAGCGGGGGGAACAACTCTCTCACGGCACAAAATAACACCTCAACACTCTGATTTTGCGCTCAATTCCGGCAGAGCAGACCCGCAATCCCAAAATTTGATATCAATTGATCGTGCGCTTCCTCCCCGTCCGGTTGCCTTAATTTGTTTGAGTACGTTAGATGAGGGCTTGCTTGGGTCATCACCCTAACCAGGAGAGCCGAATTGTTTCGTTCATTTTTCCCCAGTCCCCGACTGTTCTTCCCTGCCGCCGTCCTCTGGACAGCTCTTGCCATGATTGTCTGGTTTACCTTCGGCTCCCAACTTGGCTCCATATTTTCCATCGGTGACTTTATCGCCATCGCCCCCAGCGAAGTTGACCCGGATCCGTTCTTCAACGCCGACAAGGTCTGGCTCTACCAATATGTACTGATGACGGGATATCTGTTTTGTGTACCCTGGTATTTTTTCAAGCGCACGCCCTGGTTCTGGTGGTCCGTTGTCGGCTCCGTCACCATTCTGGAAGTGGTCTATTTCAACGTCCAGATCGGGGCCTGGCTCAACGACTGGTACGGCACATTTTACAACATGATCCAGCAGGCTCTGAGCGAAGCCAACTCCGTCGCCCCCGAGGAGTTTTACGGCCAGTTGTGGACGGTGCTTTATGTGCTGGTGCCCAATATCACCGTGCTGGTGCTCAACGCATTTTTCATCGCCCATTACCTGTTCCGCTGGCGCCGCGCCATGAACGCCTTTTACATGGCCCACTGGCCCATTCTGCGCGAGGTCGAAGGCGCTTCCCAGCGTATTCAGGAGGATACCCAGCGCTTTGCCCGCATCGTTGAGGGGCTGGCGGTGTCTTTTGTCGCCTCGCTGATGACTCTCATCGTGTTCCTGCCCCTGCTGTTTGAACTTTCAACCAACATCACCGAACTGCCCCTCATCGGACCGGTCGATGGCTCGCTGGTCTGGGTCGCGCTCGTCTCCGCCATATTCGGCACCGTGCTGCTGGCGACCGTGGGCATCAAGCTGCCCGGCCTCGAATTTGAAAACCAGAAGGTTGAAGCCGCCTTCCGCAAGGAGCTTGTTTATGGCGAGGACGCCCACACCCGCGCCCAGCCGGTTTCCATTCAGGAGCTGTTCGGCAATGTGCAGAAAAACTATTTCCGCCTCTACCGGCACTATCTATATTTCAACATCGCCCGCTATTCCTATCTGCAGGCGACCAACTTCATTCCCCTGGTTGCCATGGCTCCCTCGATTTTGACCGGAGCCCTGACCCTTGGCCTGTTCCAGCAGATTTCCAACGCCTTTAATCAGGTCGAGGAATCCTTCAAGTTCCTGGCCAATTCCTGGACCACCATCATCGACCTGATCTCGGTCTACAAACGTTTGCGCCTGTTTGAATCCAGCGTGCCTTACGAAGCCGACATAGCCTACGACCTTGACCACCCTGTGTTCATGAACTCGGGCAACGTGGCGGCGGAGTAACGGCAGGGCAGCACCCGCCCTATGTTCCAGGTGCGCTTCTTCCCTCTCCCTTTTTTGGGGAGGGCCGGGGTGAGGGAACAAAAAAGGCCGCTCAAATGAGCGGCCATTTTAATTCAAATCGCTGCCAAAACCTTACCTCGAGTAGAATTCCACCACCAGGTTTGGCTCCATTTGCACAGGATAAGGCACATCGGAAAGCGTAGGGATTCGGGTCAGCGAAGCGGTCAGCTTGTCGTGGCTGACATCCAGATAGTCGGGCACGTCGCGCTCAGCCAGGGCGATGGCTTCGGCAATGATGCCCAACTGTTTTGAGCGCTCGCGCACTTCCACCACGTCGCCCACCTTTACCCGGTACGAGGGAATGTTCACCCGTTTGCCGTTGACCGTCACGTGGCCATGGTTGACGAACTGGCGGGCGGCGAACACCGTGGCCACAAACTTGGCACGATAGACAATGGCGTCCAGTCGCCGTTCGAGCAGGCCGATAAGGTTCTCGCCCGTATCGCCCTTCACCCGCACTGCTTCGTCATAGGTGCGCCGGAAGGCCTTTTCGGTAATTGAGCCGTAATAGCCCTTGAGTTTCTGCTTGGCGCGCAGTTGCAGGCCAAAATCGGAGAGTTTGGACTTGCGGCGCTGGCCGTGCTGGCCCGGGCCATAGGAGCGCGCGTTAACCGGGCTCTTGGGACGTCCCCAGATATTTTCGCCCAGACGGCGGTCAATTTTGTGTTTCTGTGAATGGCGCTTCGACATCGCGTAATCCTTTCCTGAATGCAGGCCGAAAGAAATTCACGCCCTCCTCTGCTGTTCGAAACAAAACGAACAGCCGACAGGCTTCCATAACTTTTGCGAAAAAAGAAGAAAACCTCGGGTGCGCCTGATGCCCGGCCAAAGCCGGTTCAACAGGTGGCTCGCCTTCTATGGAGGAAGCGGGGCGAAGTCAAGCATTACCAAGGGGTCCGCCGCCACAACATTTCTGTCGGCTGTCTGGCAGCTTGGGGCAAGAATTTGTCCGTTCCGCGCCGGAGGGTCATCTGAAGCGCTGTTGGCCTGGGACCTGTTGACGAACTCCCCCGAGCGCCTTCCGCAAACGGTTTTACTCCTTCACCCGTTTGAAATAACTCTCCGAAACCTCATCCAGCGGAAACATCAATTCCACCTTTAGGTCGGCCAGCGCCAGATCCTGCACCGAACCAAAGCTGGCCATGGTGGAAAACACGGAAATTACCTGCTCCCCGATACGGAACTTCGTGGGGATAACCGCCCGCGCCCGGTCCACCTCGAACCCCGAGCCGTAGCGCTGAAAATGGGAAGCCAGCTTTTGCTCAAGCGCTGCAAGTTCTGTGCTGGCCACCCCCGAAACGATCTCCGTGCGCACCCGTTCCAGCGCCAGCCCGACGGTCTCGTCCCAGTTGACGATGCTTGAAACCTCCCGGCTTTGTTCCGCCAGTGCTTCAAGCAGGTTGTGATGCGCGCCAAATCCGGCTTCCGCCAGCAACCGAACCGCCCCTGCATTGGCCCTGGTGATATTCCAGTCCCGGTCCAGCACAATTCCGGGACAGGGCATGTGATTTTCAAGCAGGCTGTCAATCGCCTGATGAACCGGCGCCAGGTCAGCATCGTTTTCGGGGCGTTTCTGGTAGGCGGGGGCATATCCCGCCGCCAGCAGCGCCCGGTTGACCTCCCCCTTGGGCATCTCAAGGCAGTCCGCCAGCTTGAGCACCATCTGGCGACTGGGCCGGGCCCGTCCGGTTTCCAGAAAACTGATATGGCGCGGAGAAACCTCGGCAAAAAGCCCGAAACTGAGCTGGCTGAACCGGCGTCTTTTGCGCCAGTCGCTCAAAAGCCTCCC
>DROE01000299.1 GCA_011322005.1 Devosia sp. | reverse complement strand
GGCGGGTTCCGGGAGATTTAGGTTCCGTCAATTCCCCCCTCACCCGGACCTGCCGGTCCGACCTCTCCCCTCAGGGGGAGGTAAGGTCGCATCATTTGAGCAACCTTTTGCCTCCTGGTGCTTTATGACGGCCTTCGGCCTCCGTGAGGATGAGGTGGGGAGGCTGACTCAGGATAAGGCGTTGCCAAGTTGAATCTGTAAATCACTTTAACTATCCGATTTTACGCTTTTGTTTGCCGTCGTGGTAGGGGTTGTCTCCGGCCCGGACCCAGAGACGCAGCGGGGTTCCTCCCATGTCAAAACGTTCGCGCAGGCCGTTGGTGAGATAGCGCAGATAGGCGGCCGGAAGAGCGTCGGGGCGTGAGCAGAACAAAATGAATGTCGGTGGACGCGATTTAGCCTGGGTCATGTAGCGAATTTTCAGACGCCGACCGGACACCGCGGGGGGCGGGTGGGACTGAACCATCGTCTGGAGGAACCGGTTCACCTTTGCGGTGGGGATGCGGATGTTCCAGGTTTTTTCAATTTTGAATATTGCCCTCATCAATTCAGGGATGTTGCGCCCGGTGAGACCGGACAGGGTGACCAGTGGCACACCGCGCAATTGCGGCAAAAGCCGCTCGCAGGCCTCACGCAATTTCACCAGGGTTTCGTTCTTATTTATGACCAGGTCCCACTTGTTAACGGCAATGACCAGCGCCCGGCCCTCGCGCTCCACCAGGTCGGCGAGCTGGAGGTCCTGCTTTTCAAAGGGCTTGGTGGCGTCGAGCATCAGTACCACGATTTCAGCGTACTGAATTGAGCGCAGGGCATCGGCAACCGCGAGTTTTTCCAGCTTCTTTTGCACCTTGGCGCGGCGGCGAATGCCGGCGGTATCCACCAGATTTATCGTTCTGCCCTCCCACTCCCAGGGCACAAGGATGGAATCACGGGTTATTCCGGCTTCGGGACCGGTAAGCACACGCTCTTCGCCCACAAGGCGATTGACCAGTGTGGACTTGCCCGCATTGGGCCGCCCGATAATGGCGACGTTGAGAAAACGGTTGGGGTTCCAGCGCGGGTTTTCCTGTTCGTCCGGGTCGATATCAACATCGGTCTGAGGCAGCGCGTTGGCGTCAAGTGGCGTTGCAAGCGTTTCGCTCTGCTCACGTTCTTCAACAGCCCGGCCGATTATGTCGTAGAGGTCGCCGATGCCGGTGCCGTGCTCAGCGGAAAGGGCTATGGGTTCACCAAGGCCCAGCGAATAGGCTTCAAGCAATCCCGGTTCGGCGGCGCGTCCCTCGGCCTTGTTGGCCACCAGGTGCACCTGAGCGCCGGATTTGCGCAACAGGGCGCCAAAATGAGCGTCCATGGGGGTAATTCCAGCCCGCGCATCAACCATGAACAAAATGACATCGGCCTCGGCGATGGCCGCTTCGGTCTGTGAACGCATGCGCGCTTCAAGGCTGGTGTCGGTTGCATCTTCATAGCCGGCGGTGTCTATCAGGCGGAATTCGAGTTCGCCGACACGGCCCTCGCCCTCGCGCCGGTCGCGGGTAACGCCGGGAGTATCGTCAACCAGCGCCAGTCGTTTGCCGACCAGCCGGTTGAACAGCGTTGATTTGCCCACATTGGGCCGGCCAACAATGGCAACGGTCAGCTTCATTTTTCAGTTTCCAAGTGCGGAATTGCCATTTTTTTGTGAGTTTCGCATTTTCAAACCGCAAAAACACATTTGGCCGAAAATGCTCGATGGCTACGGTCAGCTTCACGGATTCACACCCTGGCGGGGCGGCCTACTCGTTGCCCGGCGCAACGGCCAGGCTGGTGCCGGGAGCGGGAAGTTCTGCCCCTTCGGCGCGAAGCTGGGCTTCATAAAGCCGGGCACGACGCTGAAGACCGGCAGAAGCCAAAGGGTCAGAAAGGATAGCGGTGAAGTTTTGCAACGCGGCATCGCGTTCCCCGGCCACATATTGAGTGAGGCCCAGAATTTCACGGGCAATGTTGCGCATGGGGTTATCCGGAGCAATCAGACCCCCCACCCGGGCACGAACACCCTCCACATCTCCCTGATCAACGTGAAGGGAAGCGGCGAGATAAAGCGCAACCTCACGCACGCGCTGGTTGCTCTGATTGTTCGCAAGAGCGTCATAGATGGCAATTGCTTCTTCCGTTTCTCCCTCCTCCGCCAGCAAAGCTGCCTGAGAAAACCGGGCCATGAGCGGATACTGTCCACTGCCTGAAGAAACGATTTCGTTGAGCGCCGCCTGGGCACCCTCGACATCGCCCTGGTCAATAAGTTCAAAGGCTGCATAGAACTGGTCAGAGGAACGTGCGGCAATATCATTCTGATACCAGCGCCAGCCCTCGTTTGCACCGACCAGAACAACAATGAGCACGGCAGCGCCGATAACCCAGGGGCCAAACTGGCGCCACAGGGCCTGCATGCGTTCGGAGCGCAGTTCTTCATCAATTTCGGAAAAAATTCTATCTTCGGACATGGTGTTACGCAGCTTGTTTGGATGCTTTATTTGGGCGCACAATAGGGACAGGCTTGACGGATTGCAATTGAGCATTTGAACTGCGATGGAGTTTGTCGCCGCACAGGCGCAGGAAAGTGCAAATGGGAAAACAAAAGCTGGTGCGCTTCAGGCAGGCGCTTGTTGAAAAACGGGCTGAACTGGCTGAGTTGCGCGATGTGAATTCGGGGGCACGGGCGCCGGTTTCGCTCGACCAGCAATCGGTGGGTCGCATCAGCCGCGTCGACGCCATGCAGCAACAGGCCATGGCGCAGGCTCAGGAGCGTCAGCGAGCCTCAGCACTGGTGGCAATCGAGCAGGCGCTGGCGCGCATAAAAAGCGGTGATTTCGGCTATTGCCTTCAATGCGACGAGGAAATTGCACTGAAAAGACTCGAGGCCGACCCGGCGGCGCGCCTTTGTGTGAGTTGTGCTGCGCTTGCGGTCTAAAGACCCAGTGGAGAAACCCCGAACAGCCAGCTATGGGCCCACAGCACAAATACCGCATAGAGCACGGTTCCGGCCCCAAGCGCTATGATGTCACTGCGATGGGAGACAAACCGGTGGGGAGGATCGCCCTTGAGGCGCTCGGAAATGCGGCTGATGACGGAAAAGGTCAGAAACGATCCGAACAGTAAAACCGAAGCCAGGTCACCATTGGCCAGAAGGTGCCCGGCGGACCAGTAAAACACGCCAATAACCATGGGGTGTTTGACGATGACGAGAATGCGTCCGGGTTTTGAGCGTGGAATGGAAAGCAGAACAAAAGCGATCCAGACAAGAAGCGCCGTGGCGTGGCGTCCCCATGAGGGGGGATCATAAATCTGGGGGGCAACGGGGCGATATTGCATCCAGCCGAACACAATCAGCACAAGGCCGGCAAGGGAAAGCAGCGCAACGGCCCCTTTCCATTTTTTTTCTCCGATGGAGGCAACCGCAGAGCTTTTGACTCCAGGCAGAAGGATCGGGGTCAGGTGGGGAACAAAAAACAGCAGCAACCCCAAAACAAAAACAAACATTTAAGCCAACTTTCCACGAAAGTGATTCAATTTTTTTCGAAGAGCAATGTAGGGGGAAATGTGTTGCGGGAAAAGCGGGTTTAACAAAGGTGATGTGGTTGCAACCCTTAAAGGGCCAACATAGTGTGCGCCTGAACGGACAACAGCCAAATAAACCAGAGAACCTGATGCGCCCGATACAAGACCTCTCTTCCGAAACAGCGCGGGCGCTGGAATTTCTCCTGTTTGATATTGACGATACGGTTACGCAAAACGGATTGTTGCCCGCCAGTTCACTGCTGGCCATGGAACAGCTTGGCGCCAGCGGCCTCAAGCTGGTGCCAATCACGGGACGCCCGGCGGGCTGGTGCGATCATATTGCGCGCATGTGGCCGGTTGATGCGGTGGTGGGGGAAAACGGAGCATTTTGGTTCTCCTATGACCGGGAAGCCAAAACCATGCTGAGCGGGTTTGCCAAATGTGAAACCGCGCGGGAACAAGACGCTGCAAAACTGGCCGCACTGAAAACAAATATCCTTGCACGGGTGCCCGGCGCGGGCGTGGCGTCCGACCAGTTCTGCCGCATCGCCGATCTGGCCATTGATTTTTGCGAGGACGTGCCGGCACTATCGCAAAGCGACATTGAAAAGATCGTCCGGCTGTTTGAGGAAGCCGGGGCTGTAGCCAAGGTTTCCTCCATCCACGTCAACGGCTGGTTTGGCGATTACGACAAGCTCTCCATGACCCGGACATGCCTGAAAACACGCTTTGGATTTGATATTGATACCAGAAACAATGCTGTGACGTTTGTGGGAGACAGTCCCAATGACCAGCCGATGTTTGACTTTTTCAAGAACAGTGTCGGGGTGGCCAACGTCAGAAATTTCGAGTTGGAAACCCCGCCCGAATGGGTAACACAAAGACCGGCGGCCGATGGGTTTTCAGAGTTGGGAGAACGAATCATCAAATTGCGGCAAGGCTCTGATTGAACACCACTTCGGAGAGTTGAAAACCAGGTGGCGACCAAACCGCCTGACAAACCTTTTCTGCTTCTTGACCTTCCAGCGCTGGAATAGTTTACAAGCCGAAAATTACGACAACCAACAACCAAGAGATGAAACCATGATTGAACTGAGCATTCCTGAAATGAGCTGCGGCTCATGCAAAGGCGCCATAAAAAAGGCGATTTCCGCCGCCGACTCCAACTCCAAGATCGACGTTGATCTGGAAAACAAAACCGTCAAGATAGACAGCAATCTTGAGCAGTCAGCATTGTTGGCAGCGGTCGAAAAAGCGGGATATGAAGCAACGGTCATCTGAGCCTGGGCTGACGCACAACAACGCCCGGCCGGTGGCGGGGTTGTGGGCGCTCCCGGAGCAGTCCCGAAGCAACAGTTTCAGCCGCTTTTGCGTACCACCAGTTCGACGGGCAAAACCACCTGCTGAGGCGGCTCTCGTCGGCGCGCCTTGCTGACCAGTTCGAGGGCTGTTGCCGCCAATCGAGGAATGTCCTGACGTACGGTGGTCAAATCGGCCGAGAGGTCCGGCAAATCATCAAAACCGGCGACGGCAATGTCCCGGGGAACCTGAAACCCGGAATCAACAAGAGCGGCGCGAGCGCCAATTGCATGTTCGTCGGTCTCGCAAAATAGACAGTCGAATCCGGAAATTTTGTTCCGGGCGGCATTGATTGAGCGGTAGCCATCCAGAGTTGAGGTCAGGGAGTTGACCGGGCCGAGCAGTTCAGGGTGGAGTCCCAGCTTTTTTCCCTCGTCCAGGCAGGCCGCGGCCCGAACACGCACGATGCCGTCATCTTCGGGGTGCCAGGAGGGCATGATCGCCATTTTTTTCCGGCCTGTTCTGGCAAAATGACGGGCCACGAGTCGCGCGCCGCCTCCGTCGTCGGGGACCACGGAAAACCCGGTGTTGGAACTGTCATGCCCGATGGAGACGTTGGGCAGACCCTGCTCCCGGCAAAGCTGAATTCTGGGATCATCATTCTTGGTGCCGATGATTATCATGGCCCCGACACTGGACAGGGAAGATGTGAAATCTTCTGAGCCAACCAATCGCAGCGCCCAGCCGGTTTCTGTCAACTGCTGTGAAAGCGCCTGATGCAGCAGGGATACATAACGCGCCGTTGCGTGGTCGGTTCTGCCGAGGCTGAGGCCGACAAAGGCGGAGGCACCCTGCACCAATATCCGCCCTCCCACCGAGGGCTTGTAGCCAAGCTTGGCGCACATCTTGAGAACCGCGGCACGCGTCTCAGGCTTGACAGCAGCATCCCCGCGCAGGGCGCGCGAAACCGTTGCGGTTGAATAGCCCGATGCTGCTGCGATGTCTGCAAGTGTCGGTGACAAATCTTTCTCCGCCCCTTGGGATCATGGATATAATGACACGGTAATGTCTGGCTCATGTCAACGCCAAAGCGTAAGGGACACTCCACACCCTCCCTCCCCCCAACCACTCCAGAATACCGAACGCCCAGCCCGAACAGATCCGGCACAGCCCCCGGGCGCGGAGATAGGGCAGAAAGAGACATCCCAGAAAAGTCTGGACAAAATCAATGTAAGCGCTTACATTTTGCACGTGTGATGGAATTTTCACGCACAAAGACGGTGCCGGCCCGTCCATGGCATGATGAGTTTGGGCAACAGGCACCGGCAGTGAATTTGAAACTCCGGGAGGAAGTTATGTCGAAGTCAATTCAGGGAAAGTTGCTGTTGGCCACCGCTTTTGCAGTGGGTATGGCTGCTTTCGCACAGGCGCAAACCGTTCGGGTCTCAGGGTTTGGCGGCTCAGACCCGGCTGTCGTAAATGGTCTGTTGAATGATGTGCTGGCCGACGAAATCGCAGCTCTGGGCATTGAGGTGGAGTACGCCCCCACCGAAGGTGATTATTCCCAATTTATTCTGAATGCGCTGTCCGCAGGTACCGCACCAGACCTATTTTATACCGATATTTTCTGGAGCCGATCAATTTTTGAACCGGGTCAGGCCGCACCCGTGAACAATCCCGAACTCGCCGGCGCCCTGCTGCCCTCTTTGGTGGATGCGTTCACCTATGAGGGGCAACTCTATGCGGTAGCCAAGGATTTCAACACGCTTGCGGTCCATTTCGACAAGGACGCCTTTGATGATGCCGGAGTAGCCTATCTTGACGAAAACGACACCTGGGACAGTTTTCAGGAAAAACTGGCCACCGTACAGAGCAGCCTTGAGGATACTTACGGCGTTTGCGTCGTTCCCGATTATGCACGCTTTGCAGCGTTTGCACTGGCCACTGGCTGGCAACCTTTCAACGCGGAAGGCAAGACCGTTCTTGATGAAGACTTCCAGCGGGCCTTTTCGTTCTATACCGGCCTAGTTGATGCCGGAGCGGGCGTTCTTGCGGCAGATATTGGCGAAGGCTGGACAGGGGGCTGTCTTGGTTCGGGCAAGGCCGCCGTGGCCATGGAGGGTGCGTGGATCATCGGTTTCCTCAAAGACGCTGCCCCCAGCATGGAGTATGGAACCACGCTTGTTCCATCCGATCCGGAGACCGGGGACCGGGGCAACCTCATCTTTACGGTTGGCTGGACAGTGAATGCCAATTCTGACGTCAAGGACGCTGCTGCCAAACTTGTTGGCCTGCTGACCAGCGAAAAAGCACAGCAATGGGTTCTGGAGCAGGGTCTTGCACTACCCAGCCGCACCGCTTTGGCTGACAACCCCTTTCTCATGGGTGACAACAAGGAGCAGATTGCCAACCGCATGGTGTTCCGGGGAGCATCGGATGGCAATGTCGAGCCCTATTTCTTCGGTGATCTCGGGGGAGCCTGGCTTGAACCCATAAACAGCGCACTGAATGCAGTGTTGCTCGGTGAAAGTGATGTGGAGACTGCGCTGAGCGAGGCTCAAGCCCAGTATGACGCGCTGCAGGCGAACTAGCCTTAGACCGCCTGTTATCCCGTAAGTAAGAAGGGTTGCGGTGCATTTTACGCCGCACCCCTCACCTGCCTGGAGGGACCATGAAGAAAGCGGGCGTAAATCATGATACCCTGGCGGGTTGGATTTTTCTGGCTCCTTTTCTGGTGTCGCTCAGCGTTTTCTTTCTCTGGGCTATCGTACGCACAGCCTGGTTCAGCCTGACGGATTATGATCTGTTCGGGACACCAAGTTTCATTGGGCTGGAAAATTATGTCCGGCTGGTTTCCGACGATCTGTTTCTGCTTGCTCTGCGCAACAGTATCAGCTTTGCAGCCATTGTAACCACCCTGCAGACAGTTCTGGCGCTGCTGCTGGCCGTGCTCGTGAACAGCGCGGCGCGGGCCAAGGGGCTTGTGCGCACGGTGTTCTATTTTCCCTCCATCATGTCCAGCGCCGCGATGACTCTTATTTTTCTGTGGCTGTTTCAACGCCAGGGCCTGATGACCAGTCTGGTTGGCAATGTGATAAACCTGAGATGGATTATCCTGAGCTTTGTTGCAACGGTTGCCGGGGTGCAGGTTCTTCAGGTGGTGCTGGCGCGACGCAAATATGCCGAGGTCGGTCTGTTTGACCCGTTTTTCCTTATCCTGTCGGTGGCCCTTGGGCTTGCCGGGGCCATTGTCATCAGGCTTGGGGGGTGGCTTCCGGTTTACGACGAACAGTTGCTCATAAGCTGGCTGAATACCAAAGAGGTCTTTCTGTTCATGCCCCGCACTTTGTGGTCGGTGGCGCTGATGAACATATTCACCACCGTACCAACGCTGATGCTGTTGTTCCTTGCCGGGCTTCAATCCATACCCGGTTCGCTCTATGACGCGGCAAAGATGGACGGCGCCAGTTCGATGCAAAGCTTTTTCAGCGTCACCCTTCCCTCTCTTACCCCGGTGACGTTCGCGGTGGTGACACTCGGCCTGATCGGCACGCTGCAGATGTTCGATCAGGTGGCCATTCTTGGCGCCGCCGCACCGCTGGAAAGCCGAATTACGCTTGCCTACTACACCTATTACAACACATTTCCCCCCGGTGGATCGCCCAATATCGGCATGGCGAGCGCAGCAGCGCTTACCCTGGGCCTGCTCACTCTGGTCATTGTCTTCGTACAGCGCCAGTTTGGCATCAAAGAGAGGATTGGCTGAGCGTGAACACCACTGAGCGCCCCCTGCGCCCGCTGAATGTTCTGCGGCGTCGCCAACTGGCGGTGCTGGCCTGGGTGTATTTTGTCTTTATCGGACTGGCCACAATCATTCTGGGCACATTTGCCATCGCCTTTTCCGCCAGTCTGAAGGACAACCCCCTTGAGAGCCCGTTCCGGCTCATTTTTCCCCAGATCACTCCCTCGGTCTGGATCAAGGCGGCGGACCTGGGAAGGCAGGGGGCGGACAACCCCTGGTGGGGCGGCTTCGCGCCTGGCGGTGAGCTGGTGTTCTCGCTAACCTATGCGGCACCCGCAGGGGTGGACCTTGTGACGCCAGAGGTTGAAGTTCCGCGCAGGAAGCCGGGAAGCGGACTGGCGGCGGCCATTACCACTACCTTTGCCTCGGACTATGCAATTGTGGAACTGACAGGGACCAGTGACCGATTTTTTGTCTCCACGGAACCGGAAACCGGCCAGAACATCCGCTGGCTGGCCAGAACATTTGACTATAAAATCAGCTACAGCGAAGAGGCAGGCGACAACATATGGATTGAGCGCCTGCCCTTCACAGCGCTCGCCCCCAGAACACAGACATTGCTTGAGGCCACCCTGCCGGTAACCCGGATGGAACGGCGCGGAAGGGTGGCGAGCTGGAACAATATCGCCCCGGGGGCGCTGGGGCTGATCCTGAACAGCTACCGGCGCGTAATCAGCGAAACGGTGGACCTTTCCAGCGGTGATCGTTTGCTGTTCAAATGGATGGGCAACAGTTTCCAGATTGCCGTTGGCCGGGTCATTCTGATGATCGTTCTGTCCAGTCTTGCCGGGTATGCGCTGGCCCGGCTGCAGTTCCGGGGAGTGCGTCTGGTCTTTGTGCTGGTCATATTCTCCATGACGGTACCGGTACAGGTCACCTTTATATCCAATTATCTGGTTGTGAGGGATTTGGGGCTTTTGAACAGCAACTGGAGCGTTATCATGGTGATGATTGCGTCGGTGCATGTGCTGCTCATGAAGCAGTATTTTGAAAGCTTTCCCCGCGAAATCGAAGAAGCGGCTATGATTGGGGGAGCCAACAGGTTTCAGATATTCCTGCACATCGTTCTACCCAATGCCAAGCCTGCCCTCATCATCAATGCCATCATGGCCTTTCAGGGTGCCTGGAACGATTTTTTCTGGCCGTTTGTGCTGGTTACGAACCCGCCCTCAGCACTGGCGATGCCGGTCGGCCTGCTGAGCCTGCGCGAATCCTATGGCGGAGGACAGGGGGATTGGAGCCTGGTGCTGGCTGGCGCCTTCATCTCGATTGTGCCGGTGCTCATCATGTTCGTCCTGTTCCAGAAGTACATCGTCAATAATCAGGTCACTGAAGGTATCAAATGAAATCGGACATGCTCCCGCTCAAGAACGATCACTGTTATGCAGTGCTTGATGCCAATGGCATGGCAACAGCGGGGCACGGGGGTGTTGTTGGCTTTTTTTTTCACGACAGCCGCCATCTGTCGAAATATACCTGGGACATGAGTGGTCTGGACCTCATCCATCAGGACGAAACACTTTCGGTTCTCTCCCAGTACTGGTCACGCTTTGCCAACCATGAGCAGCAAATTCTGATCCGCCGCACTGTCACGCTTCTGCCTGAGGGGGTTGAAGACCGGCTCGTGATTGAAAACAGCGGACGGAACGAACAGTACTTTACGCCAGTGATCACGTTGGGCGCGGATTTTGCCGACCTGTTCGAAGCGCGGGGAAGAACCCGGGCCACCCGGAAAAATCCGGTTGAGCGCATCGCCCGGAAGGCCGGAAGGCTGTTTCGATATCTTGCGCAGGACGGGGCCGAACTTTCGACAGACATAACTTTTTCCGGTGACCCCGTTGGCGTGGAGCTTCTGGTGCCTGCCCGGGGCACCCGTGAACTGTGTGTAAACGCCAGGTTCTCCTCCTCCTCCGAATTGTCCGTCAATATTCCAGTGCAATTCGGCTGGTCAGCGCAGCGCGCCATACAACAAAAGCGCAGGGGTGATTTGCCTGGGCTGGCTGTTGCCTATGAGGATATCGAGGCGTTGGCCCTTTCAACAAGAAGCGGCACCTGCATTGCAGCGGGAGTACCAAACTTCGTTGCCATGTTCGGGCGAGATTCTCTGATTACGGCCTGGTTTCTGCTGGAGCAGGCCCCCAAACTCGCAGAAGGCGTCCTAAGGTTCCTGGCGCACCATCAGGGACGCAAGTTTGACCCGTTTCGCGACGAGCAGCCCGGTAAGATTCTGCATGAATACCGGGAGGGAGAACTCTCCCGTCTCAATGAACTGCCGTTTTCCGCCTATTATGGCAGTGTGGATGCGACAGCGCTTTTCGTGCGGCTTCTGGCCGACTATGTCAACCATACCGGGAACGAAGCCCTGGCGATTGAACTGGAAGCAAATTGGCGCGCCGCGCTGGACTGGATTGAGCGTGAACGAGACGAGAGGGGCCTGCTCCGGTACAGGGGAGCAACGGACGGCAAGGGACTGATCAACAAGAGTTGGAAGGACTCCGACGATTCCATGAGCTTTGGCAATGGAAGCCTGCCCACGGGTTCGCTGGCGGTGGTTGAAGTGCAGGGTTATGTGTTCGCGGCCTTTCAATCAGGAGCTTCGCTCAACAGAATTGTAGGCGGTCAACAGAACGAGACCGCCCGGCTTCTTGCTCTGAGCGAGGCGACCAGCACCGCCATAGAGCGCCACTTCTGGATGCCGGAGCATCAGATTTACGCACTGGGGCTGGATGAGAGAGGAAAGCGGCTGAATGTGGTTTCATCGGACCCCGGTCATCTGTTGTGGGCTGGCGCCGTCCCCGAAGGCCGGCTTGATGGCCTGGTTAAACGCATGTTCGCTCCGGACTTGTGGTCGGGCTGGGGTCTGCGCACGCTGGGAACGCGCGAGAAACGCTATAATCCGCTTTCCTATCACAATGGTTCAGTCTGGCCCCATGATACCGCCCTGTTCGGGGCGGGGCTTTTTCGCTATGGGCGCAGGGAAGAGTTTGAGAGGGTGGCCAATGCCCTTACGGACCTCGCATCAGCGCGGCACGACCATCGTCTGCCCGAACTCATCAGCGGTTACCAGCGCGATAGCGGCAGCCCTCCGCTGCCCTATGTGGAGTCCTGCCGGCCTCAGGCATGGGCGGCGGCAGCGCTCATTTACGCCGCCCACCCACACCGGGCGGAAAAGCGGCTTTCCGGAGCAACAGCTGTGGCTTGAGTGCAAAAGCAAATCGTACAGACCAAACGACCAGGAGGCGGGAACCAGAAGAAACACTACTTTGCAGAGCCTGTCACCCGGCTGAAGTCCGTTGGCATCGCCCGCTATGTTGACGTGCAAAGTCACGCCATTTTTCCACTTGTCCGGTACATAGCCGATGTGGGTACCGGGATCGTCCGCTTTTTGCGAAGCTGATGACCTGTTCCACTCATCCCGGAAACGCTTTGGTCATGGTGATTGAATCAATCGCCACAATTGGCGTATCGCCCGCCCTGCCGACAATTTTCCTGATATTCACCTTATGCCACCTGCTGGGGACGCTGCCGTCCCAGCGGTTTCATGTGTTCACGTTCCCAGTCGCCTATATAGTCCCGGGTCAGAGGCACCGCATCGCGCCGTTTTGCAATCTGTATCTGGAAGACAAAATGGTCACAATAAAGAAATGCCGCCTCGCTGAGGGCCAGGTAATATTCCCACATCCGGCAGAACCGCTCGTCGAGCGTCCCGGCAATTTCGCCGCGGTTTTTCTCAAACCGCTCACGCCAGTGTTTGAGGGTTTGTGCATAGTGAAGGCGCAATATCTCTATATCGGTAACCCAGAGGCCGCTTTTTTCAATTGCGGTCAGGGTCTCGGACAGGGAGGGCGAATAGCCACCGGGGAATATATATTTTCGCATCCAGGGGCCGGTTGTTCCGGGGCCGGCCATGCGGCCAATGGAATGCAGCAGACACACGCCATCATCCTTGAGCAGGTTCCTGATGCTCGAGAAGAACTGTTCATAATGTTTGACACCCACATGCTCGAACATGCCCACGGAGACGATGCGGTCAAACTGCCCCTCCTGCTGACGATAGTCGCGCAGATGAAACTTTACTTTCTGATCAAGCCTGGCCTTGGCGGCCCGCTGCCGTGCCACTTCAAGCTGGGATTTAGAAAGCGTGAGCCCTGTTACCTCGCCGCCGCCCTCCCGGGCCAGATAGAGCGCCAGCCCGCCCCAGCCTGAACCGATATCCAGAACCTTTTGACCCGGTTCGAGCAGCAATTTTGCCGCAAGATGGCGCTTCTTGGCGGTCTGGGCGGTTTCAAGGCTGTCGTTCTGGTCCATGAAATAGGCGCAGGAATATTGTTTGTCCCCATCAAGAAAAAGGTCATAAAGCCTGTCAGGCAGGTCGTAGTGGTGGGCGACATTTTCGCGGGAACGCCAAATGGGATTGTTCTGCTGCCAGCTACGAATTAGCAGCCAGATTTTGCTTCTGAGCGCAAAAATCGGGTCCAACGGCCCATTGTCCATGTTGCGCGCCATTATCTCGACAAGCTCGGAAAGCGTGCCCTGCTCGATGGTCAAGGTGCCGTCCACATAGGCTTCTCCCACTGCCAGATCGGGGTTCAGATATAACCTTGTGGGCAGGCCACGATCATGAAGTCGAACGGTAACCTGCGGGGATGGCGTGCCCGAAAATCTGTGCTGCCTGCCGTTGGCCTCGATCACGTCAAGAGTGCCAACCCGGACGATGGTTTTCAAAAAATAAGATAGCAACATCTGGACCCTCCTTTAATGATGGTCAGCTTTCAAATCTTTGTTTCGCCGGTGGTGTCTTCCCTTTCCCGGCTCGGGAAACTCTGCCCGGCTTCTTTCGCCCACGAAACCCTCGCGGCGTTGACACCAAAACCATCGGCACAAACCCTCGGACGCACAGGGCGCCGGAGTGTCAAAGGGGCCGGGCGATGTATTTTCGCAGCGGCGCGCAATGCGTCCGCCCAGCCAACCGAGGGACAAGCCCGGAAGCAATAAACAGTTATAAACCAGAACGTTGGCGACTCTTTGACCGCCCGAACCGGGCGTTATTCCTGTCGCACCAAGGCCCCACGCAACCTCATCCCGGCCTGCTCCAGTTCCCCTGTATTTCCAGATAGGGTGCCAGATAGAATTGTAAAGTCCGCTTGGCGGAATGCGCACCCAAGGAAGAAGCATACTTGTTGCCGGAACTCAAAGCGTTGTTCTCAGCGCGTTTGCACCCGCTTCTTGCGCTTCGCGGCGCTTTTTTTCGCCTCACGCCGGCAGGCTGGCCTCAGCGTGTTCGCACTCGTTTCTTGCGCTTCGCGGCGTCGCTCAGCGCGTTCGCACCTAAAATCGCTTATCAAGCGATTTTACCGCCAAAGGCGGTCGGTGCTCACTCCCACTCGATCGTGCCGGGGGGTTTTGAGGTTATGTCATAGACCACCCGGTTGATGCCGGGTACCTCGTTGATAATGCGGGTGGCAGCGCGGCCGAGGAATCCCATGTCGTAGGGGTAAAAGTCCGCGGTCATGCCATCGACCGAAGTCACTGCACGCAAAGCGCAGACAAATTCGTAAGTTCGCCCGTCGCCCATGACGCCAACGGTCTGCACCGGGAGCAAAACGGCAAAAGCCTGCCAGATTTTGTCATAAAGCCCGGCGTTTTTGATCTCATCAAGATAGACGGCATCGGCGGCGCGCAATATGTCCAGTTTTTCCCGTGTAACGCCGCCCGGGCACCTGATGGCAAGTCCGGGTCCGGGGAACGGGTGACGCCCGACAAAGCTTTCGGGCAGGCCCAGTTCGCGCCCCAGCGCCCTGACTTCATCCTTGAACAGTTCGCGCAAGGGCTCGACCAGTTCCATGTTCATGCGCTCGGGCAGACCACCCACATTGTGATGGGACTTGATGGTAACCGAGGGGCCGCCGGTGAACGAAACACTCTCAATAACATCGGGATAGAGCGTGCCCTGGGCCAGAAAATCCACCTTACCGAGTTTGTTCGCGACATCCTCAAAAGCCTCAATGAACAGGGAACCGATAATCTTGCGTTTTTTCTCCGGGTCCTCGACGCCTTCCAGCGCGTCAATGAACATGTCCTGATGATTGGCGTGGATGAGGGGGATATTATAGTGGCCCCTGAACATTTCGAGCACCTGTTCGGACTCGTTCTTGCGCAACAGACCGTGGTCGACAAAAACGCAGGTCAACTGGTCGCCGATGGCCTCGTGGATGAGCACGGCGGCGACCGAAGAATCAACGCCCCCGGAAAGGCCGCAAATCACCCGCCCCTTGCCCACCTGAGCGCGGATTTTTTCGATGGCCTGCCGGCGGTAGGTGGCCATGGTCCAGTCTCCGGTGCACCCGCAGATGTTTTTGACAAAGTTCTCAAGCAGGCGGGTGCCGTCGGGGGTGTGATGCACTTCGGGGTGGAACTGGGTGGCCCAGATGCGCCTCTCCTCGTTGGCGACAATGGCCAGTGGTGCGCCCGGAGAGGTGGCTACGACCTCGAAGCCCTCGGGCAAGGCGGTGACCCGGTCGCCATGGCTCATCCAAACGGGATGGGGGGTGCCCAGATTCCAGACGCCGTGATAAAGGGAACTGGGCTTTTCAGGGGTGACATCGGCGCGGCCAAACTCGCGATGGTGGCCCGCTTCCACCGCTCCTCCGAGTGCCAGAACCAGAGCCTGCTGACCATAGCAGATACCAAGGATGGGCACGTCTGCCGCCAGCAGTTCGGGGTCGATAGAAGGGGCGTTTTTGTCCAGAACGCTGGCCGGGCCGCCCGAGAGAATGATGCCGTGCGGGTTAAGACGGGCAAGATTGTCCGCCGCTGTCGAAAAGGGATGGATTTCGCAATAGACGCCAAGCTCGCGCAGACGCCGGGCAATCACTTGCGTAACCTGCGAGCCAAAATCAACAATGAGGATGGACTGGTGGTCTGGAACGGTCATGGGGTGGATTTGTCTTTTTTCTTCAGCAGCGAAATATAAAACCCATCGGTGCCGGTGGTCAGGGGTGACAGGGTTGCGCCCAGCCCGTCGAACAGGGGTTTTTGTTTGGCTTTGGGAAAAACCTCGTTCCAACGCGCTTCAATATCAATTGGAAAAAAGATTCTGCTTCTCTTGATAAAGGCTTCAACCTGCTGATGATTTTCCTCCGGCAGAAGTGAGCAGGTGATGTAGACCAGTTCGCCGCCGGGCACCACGAATTCACCGGCCTTGTCCAGAATCTCCGCCTGCTCGCCTACACGTTTTTGCAACTGAGTTTCGCTCAGGCGCCATTTGGCGCCGGGGTGACGGCGCCAGGTGCCGGTGCCGGTACACGGCGCATCGACCACCACCTTGTCCATTTTGGCCACCAGATTATCCATGGAGCCGGGCTGGGGCCCGCGCACCTGCACATTTCGGACCCCGGCGCGCTTGAGGCGGTCAAATATCGGGGCCAGCCGGTTGCGGTCGGTATCGTGGGCAAAAAGCTGACCCTTGTTCTGCATCAGTGCGGCAAGGGCGAGGGTTTTGCCCCCGGCTCCGGCGCAATAATCAAGCACCTGCGCGCCCGGCATCGGGGCACAAAGGGCCGAGACAATCTGGCTGCCTTCGTCCTGAATTTCCATTCCGCCCTTGAGGAAGGCTTCGTTGACCTGCACATTGGGAGTGCGTTCGTCGCGGACACTGGGGGCAATACGCAACCCGCTGGCTGCTATAACAGTGAGCGCTGGCGAGAACCTCTCAAGGCTCTTTTGCACTTTTTTCGTATCTGATTTCAACGTATTGACCCGCATGTCGAGCGGTGGACGAAGGCTCAGGGCTTCGGACTGCTCAACCCAGTTTTTGCCAAAACTCTTTTTGAAAGCCGGCACCAGCCACTCGGGCAGATTGGCCTTGATATGGTCGGAGGCGCCGGCGAGGGGTTTTTTCTTATTGAGCAGTTTCTGTTCGCTCGCGCTGATGGTATCGGGGGCGAACTTGTCTTCAGCAAAAGCCGCGTTCAACTGCTCAACGCTTTGGCCCCAGTCGCGCACCATGACCGAGAGCACCAGAGCGCGTCCACTGTCGGACTGCATGGCATGGGCGTGGGAGGCGCGCCTGCGCACAACGTCATAAACCAGATTGCCGATAGCGGCCCGGTCTTTGGAGCCGGCAAAGCGGTTGGCCTGCCCCCAGTCGCGCAAAGCAAGCGAAACCGGGCGGTGGCGCACCGCCATATTGTCGATAATTTCCATGGCGGCAGCAATCCTGCCCGAGAGGCGCATCAGCTGTTGCCTCTGTAATTGGGGCTTTCGCGGGTGATGGACACGTCGTGGACATGGCTCTCGTTCAGGGCCGCGCCGGAAATCTTCACGAATGTGGCGTTGTCTCGGAACGATTTGAGGTTATGGGCACCGGTGTAGCCCATGGCGGCCCTCAGGCCCCCGGCCAGTTGATGCAGGACGTTTTCGGCCAACCCCTTGTAGGGCACCTGCCCCTCGATGCCTTCGGGCACCAGCTTCATCTGGTCAGAGACTTCCTGCTGGAAATAGCGGTCGGCAGAACCGCGCGCCATCGCACCCACAGAACCCATGCCGCGGTAGGATTTATAGGAGCGTCCCTGATAGAGATAAACCTCGCCCGGG
>DROE01000298.1 GCA_011322005.1 Devosia sp. | reverse complement strand
TGGTGACTACTAACTAATTTTATGGTGGAATCTGCTATATCTTATCTTAACGATATGGTTTCAGTTAGTTGTTTACGTTATTGCATCAAGTCTTCGATTGGTCCCCCGCATCGTTTAAACCCGCCTTATTCATGGTGGATTGCGGATGCTGGCGCCGGGCTGGTGAGTCTGGGCGCCGCTCTGGAGCGACAGGATTGCCGGAAGCCATCCTGCGCGTCAGCCCCGAAGGGGTGTGGCACAGGGATGTGCTGCGTAACAGCAAGCACAGGCATGCCAGAACAAGCCAGGGCCGTGACAGGCTGGCGCCTTGCACCCCTGGGTGGTTCGATACAGTTTGGAAAAGTCATCATTTTCAAAATGTTCTCTCTGGCGCCAGCCGCCACCGTGAATAAAGTGGGCTGAAATTGAAAATAGAGCAATCAGGGGGCGGAATGAGACCGAGGAATGCCACGTTACGTGGAGCGCCCCCAGATGCGTCACGCTGCAAAGCGGCGCGACGAGAGGAAGGGTGGCCAACCAGGACCCGAATCAGAAGAGGGTGGTTTGTTTTGTCGGGCTATGCTTCGCTGACCCGTCCCACCGGTCTGCTTTCTGCCATCTGTCCTCTGTCACAGCGCTTTGCGCCCCCGTGCCCGCGGAGTGCCCCTCAGATGCGTCACGCCGCAGAGCGGCGTGACGAGGAGACATGGCATCGGTTGGATATTGCCGGCGCACGGTGATCCGTGCACTATCAGAGTTTTCATGCGCCAGCAACCGGGTCCCGCGGCTATGGAACACCTGACCATCGGAAAAACGGCCCATGAGGCGGGGGTCTCGGTGGAGACCATCCGTTATTATCAGAGGATAGGGTTGATTGCGGAGCCGGAAAAGCCGCTCCAGGGTTTCCGTCGCTATCCGCCGGACACGGTGGCGCGGATCCGTTTCATCAAAAGGGCCCAGCAACTTGGTTTTTCACTCGGAGACATTGGTGAGATGCTGCGGCTGGGGGATGGAAACTGCGCTGAAGTGGAGCGGATGGCGAGCCTGAAATACCGGCAGATCGGGGCGCAGATAAGGGATCTGAAGCGCCTTCAGTCGGTGCTGGGTGATCTGCTGGAGCAGTGCCGGAGGGGCCGGGATGAGGCAAGGGGCGGCTGCCCGCTGGTGCGCAGCATTGTCGGGTCGGAGTAATGGCGCCCGGTCGGGTCAGGAGATGCGGTTCACGGTCGCGTCAGCGATGGGCCGGCGGACAGGGAAGCCCGCCGCCGGCCCGGGGAGTTCGCCTGCCTGGCGGGTTTACAGCATACCGACCCAGACCAGCACACCTGCTGTGATTGCGGCCAGTGCCAGAACGGCAGCACCGGCACACCAGATACAGACATTTCCAAGTTTTTCGGTCATTGTGCTCATCTATCTTCTCCTTCGATCCTCTGTGATTTGCCTCTTGTGGGCAATTTGGTAGCGTCGTGTGAAATCGGTAACGATATATCCACAGCTTCCTAGGGTAATTGCAAAAAAATAAAAATCAAGAAAAAATGCATCATTAACAAAATATTAGAGTATTTTTGAAT